>DASSGE010000581.1:0-19835 GCA_035693605.1 Binatia bacterium | reverse complement strand
ATAGGCCACGCAGCCGAAAGATCAGCTATTATCAAGGCGGGGGACCAAAGGCACTCTCGTAACCCAACACCGCGCCGAGCCAACCGGAGTATTTCAGCGCTTTCTTCGGATCCTGCGAAAAATGTTCGCCGCGAAAGTTACTCCAGCCAAAACCGCTATCCCGGCAAGAATTCCGATGACGATGTCGAGCAGGGACGGCAAAACCGCGTGAAGTATTCGACCGAAACCAGGAACCTCACCGGCGGCGTGGGCCACATGTTCAATCCACTCATGCGCGCCGGGAATACCGTGGGTTAGAATGCTCCCGCCGACCATGAACATGGCGATGGTGCCGACAATCGATAAACTTTTCATTAAATAAGGTGCTAGACGCACCAGAAGTGCGCCGACGCCGCGCTGGAGTCTACGCCACAAGTGGTTGCCGTTCTTCCGGCTCAAGTGCAGCCCGGCGTCATCCAACTTAACGATACCGGCGACGATGCCATAAACGCCGACTGTCATGAGCAAGGCGATGGCGCACAGCACCGCGACTTGTTTGCCGAACGCCGCGCTGGCTACGGTGCCGAGCGCAATCACGACAATCTCGGCGGACAAGATAAAATCCGTGCGGATGGCACCCTGAATTTTCTCTTTCTCGATGGCGACCATATCGACGGCTGGGTTAACCAGCGCCTGCAAATGTTTTTTGTGATGGACTTCTTCCGACGAGTCATGGAAAAACTTGTGGGCGAGCTTTTCGCAGCCCTCGTAACAGAGATATGCCCCGCCAACCATCAGCAGCGGCGTGATCGCCCAAGGGATTAATACGCTAATCGCCAGCGCCGCTGGGACGAGAATCACTTTATTCTTTAACGATCCCTTCGCCACTGCCCAAACCACTGGCAATTCGCGGGAAGTGTCGACGCCGGCGACTTGATGGGCATTGAGAGCGAGATCGTCGCCCAATACTCCCGCAGTCTTTTTCGCGGCGACTTTGCTCATCGCTGCGACGTCGTCAAGGATCGATGCGATATCGTCGATCAGCGCTAATAAGCTACTGCCCGCCACGGATCTTTTTCCTATCGATACTTACGCTGATAAAAAGAGGGCGGGTTTTAAACCCGCCCCAATAACTTGAATTTTCACTCTGTGACTCTGTGTGCTCTGTGGCGAGTCTTCCGATTTCAGCCTTGGTGCGCCGCGCTTCGCAGCACCGTGCCCGCCAGCTCGCCGCTCAACTTGCCCTCGTCATAAATAACCTTGCCATTGACGATGGTGTAATGGACGCCTTCGGCGCGCTGAATCAAACGTTTGGTCGCCGCTGGATAATCTTCGGCCCATTCCGGCGCACAAGCCTTGATCGTCTTGGGATCGAACACCGTTACGTCGGCGGCAAACCCCGGACGCAAAAGCCCGCGGCCTTCGATGCCCCAAATCGACGCGACATGAAAGGTTAATTTATGTATCGCTTGCTCCAATGCAATCATCTGCCGGTCACGCACCCACATGCCGAGCAGCGTCGTGCAGTACCCGAAGTCGGCGCCAAACTGAACATGGGCGCCGGCATCCGATGTGCCGATGACTACATAGGGGCTTTTCATGATCGTGCTCATCGCTTCCGGATTGAAGCCACGATTGGTTGTCTCGAAAGTGGTTTCTAAGTCCTCCTCGAGCGATAAATCGAGGAACGCATCGAGCGCGTCTTGCTTGCGCAGGGCAGCCACTTCAGCAACGCTTTTGCCGTCAAGCTCGTGATTTGCCGCTTTGACCGTTTTCTCAACAAACACCCGGCCCCAGTTTTTATGAAAAGATACCGGCCGCGGTTCGGCCATGTCATCGCGCATCTTTTGCCGAGTGGCTGGATCGGCGAACGCTTGCTTGCGTGCTGCCTCCGGCAAAAACATCAAATTTTTCCAAACGGGGAATTCATCGAAGATCTGCGCGTCCTTCATGCTGAAGTGACGCATCAGCGGCACCGTATGAGTCAAGCCGTACGCCTGATAACCGTCGGCAAATGTTTTGGCGATACCGGTTAGCATGTTCTGCCAAAGCTCGGGTTCGCTTTCTTTGTACTGCACGCTCTGCCAAACGATCGGCCGGCCGACGCGACGCGCCAGCTCGTCATATTGCGGAATCTGCTCGACGCAGTGCCGCCCCATATTCATTTGAATCACGCCGCTGTTCGACGCGCTGACCACCTCGCACAGGGCGAACAACTCGTCATCGTCGGCCAAACGGCTCGGCACCGGCAGGCCGTCTTCGCGCATATGGCGTTCGTTGCGGTTGGTCGATAGACCGAAAGCGCCAGCGCCCATCGCGTCACCCACCGCCTGGCGCATTTTGACAACCTCGGCTGACGTCGCTTTGCGTTCGGTCGATTCTTCGCCCATGACGAATTGGCGCACGGCGATATGACCGACGATACCGCCGACGTTGATGCCGACGTGGCCTTCGAGTTTGTTCAAATAGTCGCCGTAGGATTTCCAGCCCCAAGGCACGCCTTTCTCGAGCGCCACGCGCGGGATCGCTTCGACACGCACGAAACTCTTGACAATCGCGTCTTCGTCGCCGTTATTGACGGGCGCCAGCGCCAGGCCGCAGTTGCCCATGATGATCGAAGTTACACCATGCTGCGGCTCGCAGGTACCGAACGGATCCCAGAGAATCTGCCCGTCCATATGGGTGTGATGATCAATGAATCCCGGCGATACGATGAAGCCATTGGCGTCGATCGTACGCGCGGCCGTGCCATGCAGCCGGCCCATCTCGGCAATTTTTCCATCCTTAATGCCGACGTCAGCGACATAAGACGGTAGCCCAGATCCGTCCACCACGCGACCATTTTTGATCAACAAATCGTAATCCATCGTACCTCCGCGGTTTGCTGCCAACCAATTCTCAATTTCAATTATCTATTTTCTTCCCCGGCCCATATGCCACGGTTCCCGGCCGCGCGCCGGTATGATGGCCATTATCTATAACAACTTGACCGTTTACTAGGACGTAAGGAATTCCTTTCGGATACTGTTTGGGGTTGTCGTAGGTCGCCGTATCGGCCACCGTGTCGGCATCGAACAGAACCACATCGCCCCAATAACCTTCGCGTAAAAGGCCGCGATCTTTTAATCCCAAAACCTGCGCCGGTAGCGAAGTCATCTTGCGCACCGCATCTTCCAGTGTCAGCACGTTTTCATCTCGGCTGTACTTTCCCAGTACGCGTGGATTGGTGCCGAAGCTGCGCGGGTGCGGCTTGCCGGGAAACTTTTGATTGAGCGCGCTGCCGTCCGAACCGATCGATACCCAGGGCACGCGCATTACCGCTTTGACATCGTCTTCGTTCATCGTGTGATGCACGCCGTGGATAAAAACACCCTCTTCAAAAATCAGGTCGAAGCAGGCGCTGGTCGGATCTTGCTCGCGGATCTTGGCGATCTCGGCGATGGTCATGCCTTCAAATTTTTTTAACGCTTCACTGTCCAGACGAGCGGCGACTATGCCCTCCCAGCCGCCATGCTCATCGACGTACTGCTTGAATTCTGGGTCATCGATGACCCGGGCGCGAAACGCCGGGCTTTTGAATTGCGAAATGGTCTCGCCCACCGGCCCGTCCTGCACCCAGCGGGGAAAGAGCCGGCGCCAAGGATGTTGCATCGCGGTGTAGGGATACTGGTTGGCGGTGATCTCCAAACCTTCTCGTCGCGCCTCTTCCAACTGGGCGATCACCTGGCGAATCCTGCCCCAGTTCGCCTTGGCGCGCATTTTCAAGTGATACACATGCACGGGGATCCGCGAACCGCGCGCCACGCGCAGCATCTTGGCCAGCTCTTCCATCATGTCATAGCCTTCGCTGCCGACATGGACGCCGTAATAACCGCCATAACGTTTGGCGACTTTGGCCATCTCGACCACTTCTTCGGTATTCTCCGGCCCCTTGGCATGCCATGCTGCGGTAAGACCCAAGGCGCCTTCTTCCATCGCCTGAGCGACCAGACGATTCATTTTTTCTTGTTCGGCGGCAGTCGCCGGTCGCTCTTCAAAGCCGCAGACCACCCGCTTTACCTGTTGTGGCGATACGCCCGAGGCGACATTGATGGAAATGCCGCCGTTCCTCACTTTGTCGAAATATCCGGTGAAGGTTTTCCAGTCGGTCTCGATGCCATGACGCTTGCGATGCTCGGCGCGATACTCCTCGAGGATCGCACCCTCCAAGGGCGCCACCGTTTGGCTTTCGCCGATGATATCCAATGTCACGCCTTGACGGACTTTGCTCTCGGCATTACCGTCGGCGACCAGCGGCTGATCGCTGTGGGTATGCATGTCGATGTAGCCAGGGCAGACCACCAAACCCTTGGCCGAGATCGCGCGAACGCCGGCTTCGGGAGCGATCTTGCCGATACCGGCGATCTTGCCACCTTTGAGCGCAACATCCCCATAAAACCAGGGATTCCCCGTGCCGTCGATGATTCTGCCGCCGTGAATTACGATGTCGAATGTAGCCATGAGAACTCCTTTGTGCGCCCTTTAGGCGCCTATATCACCGGGCCGCAATGACAACAAGCTGATTGCCGCAGCTTCGGTATTTTCATTCGACGAGACATATCTGGTCGCCATATGTTAAGAGACACTTCTCAGGAGGATCGATGATTCGTCCGGAATTCAAAAACACCTTACTCGACCAACGCGGTGCCGCCGTCATACTCTGGAGCTTCTTCGCGATCTCGATCCCGATTTATCTCGTGATTGCCCGCCAACTTCTTGGCAACCCTAAACTCGGCACCAATCAAGCCATCGCCGAGCCAGCGCGACTGATTTTTTGGATTTTGACGCTGGTCGACTTGGGTTACTACGTCTACTGGCGCCGGAAAAATTTAACTCCCCAGGGGATTCGCCGCGAAGCCCGCCAAACCAAACTGTTTCGCGCACTGGAAGATTTCAACGGCGTCGACGAACAGAATGCCGCTTACATCGTCTCGACCTATGTAACCCGCAAGGTGGTGATCTTTGCGATCATTGAAGCGATTGCAGTGTACGGTTTTGTTTTGGCATTTCTCGGCCGCTTTGTCGGCGATCAGATCGCCTTATCGCTGCTGAGTCTGCTCTTACTTGCGATTGAATTCCCGCGACAAAAATCTCTTGTCGTCTTGATCGAAGGCGCGGAAAAATCCACGGCATAATCCTGGGATTAGTCGTCGATGCGCCATTTACCGCGCTTGGTGGGATAGCGCAGCGCCCCCTGCAATTGCTTAAGGAAGATTCGTCGCGAAAGCTCTTTGGCGCCCAGGCTCTGCATGTGTTCGGTGGTCATCTGCGAGTCGATGAAGCGAAATCCCCAACCTTTTAATTTATGCACCAGAGTTGCCAAGGCGACTTTCGAGGCATCGGTCTTATGATGAAACATCGACTCCCCGAAAAAGGCTTTGCCTAAGGACACGCCGTAGAGGCCGCCGACCAGTTGACCCTGGAACCAGGTCTCAACCGAATGGGCGTACCCCAGTCCATGCAGGTCGATATAAGCCGCTTGCATCTCCGGCGTGATCCATGTGCCCTTTTGCCCATCCCGCGGCACGGCAGCACAGGCTGCGATCACGTCGTCGAACACACGGTCGAAAGTGACTTTGAAGATGCCTTTGCGTATGGTCTTGGCCAAACTGCGCGATATCTTAAAATCGTTTAAGTCCAGCGTCAGCCGCGGATCCGGCGACCACCAAAGAATCGGCTGATCCTCGGAGTACCAGGGGAAGATGCCAACACGGTAAGCAGCCAGGAGGCGATCGCTCGAAAGATCACCGCCCACCGCCAACAGGCCGCTGGGATCGGCATAATCCGGCGGCGGGAAGACAAGATCGTCGACAAGGCGAAATATCGGCATGAGCGCGACTCCGAACCAACGATATTGTAGCGCCAGACGCAGAAATTTTCACATTGGCGGATGACCCTTGCTTTAAACACGGCGAAAAGCCTATGCTTTGAGACGAGGAGAAAGCCATGTTCAAGCGCATCGACCATGTCGCTATTCATGTCACCGATCTTGACCGTTCAGTGGCCTTTTATGAACGACACTTCGGCTTTAAACATTACTTTCGCCAGACCGCCAGCGGCGGCCTGCAGATCGGGTACTTGAAATTGGGCGATACCGTGCTCGAACTGACGCACCACAGTGATGGCGCGATGGCCGGTTTCCACTTCTGCCTGGAAACCGATAATTTCGCCGAGACGGTCGAGCAACTGCAGCGCGATGGTGTAAAATTGCTACGCGCGCCGCACGAAACTGCCGCCCGGGAAGCGCGTGAAAAAGGCTGGCGCCGCGTCGTCTTTGCCGGCCCAGACGGAGAACAAATCGAGCTGAGAGGATAACGCCAGCATGAAGCGCGAGCCCCAAGGCATGAGTGGACCCAGGATCCTATGTTGATTGCCAATTTTTCTCACGCCTTCGGCCTCATGCCTCGAACCTAGGAGTTGACCATGTCCAACCAAAACACCACTATTCAAGTCGCCTGTCCTTGCTGTGATGCAATGTTGACCATTGATCCCGTGCTTGCCGCGGTGCTCGATCATAAGGTGCCGGTGCGGGCGCAGATGGCTGTGGAACTGAAGGACGCCGCCCGAATGGTCAAGGAAGAGGCCGGACGACGCGATGAAAAATTCAAACAACTGGCCGAGGCGGAGAAAAACAAATCGAAAGTATTAGAGGCGAAGTTTCAAGAACTTTTCAAAAAAGCCAAAGACGAACCGATCACCAAGCCGCTCAAAGATATTGATCTCGATTAGTCTATAAATCCTTCACCACCGGCAAGACGGAAACTAGAGTTTGAATCGCCGCGCGAAGATATCGGGCTTCCCTTCTTGGGTCGACACCCAGACCATCAAATATTCGCCGGCTTGCCGGGTTGCCACGATTTTCGACGAATAATCGCTGGCCTGCGATTTAGTGAGCTGAAATACGTGTGATGACGGCGACGTGATACTGCGCGCCAAAATCTCGCCGCGCACGCTGGTGCGTCCGGAGGTCCAGGTGACAAAGACTTGTCCGTGGTCTGCATCGGAAAACAGCGCCGGCAGCATATCGACAAACTTATTGTCCGGATCGGCGAAAGAGGAGACCACCGGCGCAGACCAGACGACGGCATCACGCGAGGTCGCCAGGACCACATCGGAGCTTTTGTCCTTGTGCAACTCGAGCATCGCCGAACCGCGCCGGTAACGGGTCCAAACCAGATAATGCTCGCCGTTCGCCGCTTGCAGTGCGTTGGGAAAATCGTCTTCCTCGGAGCTGCGCGTCACTTGATCCGGCGCAAGCCATGTTTTACCGCCGTCTAGAGAGCGAGTCACCCAGATATCACGGCTGCCTGAACGGCGCGATGACCAGAGTATCCTCAACGTCCCCTTGTTATCTTCGTAGATCGTCGGCGCCCAATCGATACCCCGGTTGGTGATCGATTTTGGTTTGTCCCAAACCTTGCCATCCTTCGATGTCGTGTACCAAACATCGGTGCGCCCCTCTTTCCGTTGTAGCTGACACCAGACTAGGTGAAATCTACCATCGCGGGACTGCATCAACGCCGGATTGTAATCCTCAGCGGCAATATCGTGGATACGCCGCTCCTCGGACCAGACGCGGCCATCGGCCGAACTACTGATGAACAGATCGACTCGGCCGCGTTGTTTCGCCGACCATGCGACGTAGAATCGGCCATCTCGCGCCAGGATGATGCTGGGATCCTCGTTTTCCTCTGGGCCGCGACTCACCCGCACCGCCGCTGATAGCACCGGATCGGCGACCGGTGCGGTGTCGAAAACGATTTGCGGCGTGGACTGCGGCAAATGCAGTTGCGGCAGCTGTTCGCAACCGGCCAGAGCCAGGCAAATAAATAGGCTACGGGCAACCAGATAAATTTCACGCGAGTGCGTTTTAGAATTTTGGCTCACGGTTTGATCTCCTCAAATTCCCGCTCGGCACAGGTCGGTTCGACATCGTAGCCAAGATAAAAATAACGCCGCCAAACCATTTTCGCTTTAGGCAGAGTTCCCGACCAAGCGCTAAAATGTACACCTTCCGTGCTGGTGCACGACCGGAAATTCAGTTCTCGATGGCCGAAACGCGCGGTAATTTCGCCGCTACCCATGCGCAAACTATTCGGCTGCGCCACGACCGCGATGTAGATTTTCTCGTGATCAAGCTTATCGGCGTCGAGTCGGTAGGCGTAATCGTCCGCTTGCGCATTGAGATTGTCACAGGGGGCCGTCAGCTTGGCGATAATTTTTACGCGGCGCGCTTCCGGTCGATGAGGCTCGCCTTCCACCGGCACCCAGATGAGAGTTATCTGCCCGCCTGGCTTGAGCTCGCCATGCCTAATCAGTAAACAAAAATTGCCCTGCGCATTTGCTGCAACCAATCCGAGATCGCGGGAAATATTCATGACCGGCACGGATTGCGCAGCAAACCCCTGGCTCAGGCTCAGCGTCCAGGCCATGCCCAACGTCACGACTCGGCCGACTATGCTACTCCAGCAAAGGTACAAAACCTGTCTAGTATAACATGTCTTTCGCGACGCGGTGTACTGGCAACTGAACGCTGATTGGTTTTTGCTGCCGGTTTGGGTAAACAACAACCATGCTGGCGATGATTGTCGATAGACCCGGCAAATCGCTCCGTAAAGCCGAAGTGCCAACGCCGCATCCGGGTCCCGGTCAAGTCCTGATCCGCGTTCACGCCTGCGCGGTTTGCCGTACGGATCTGCACATTATCGATGGCGAATTGACTCAGCCAAAACTGCCGCTGATCCCCGGCCACGAAGTTATCGGCACGGTCGTGGACCTGGGCGATGGCACGGGTCAATATAAAATCGGCGCGCGCATCGGCGTGCCATGGCTCGGTTGGACCTGCGGCACTTGCGCGTACTGCGACACCGGCCAAGAAAATCTCTGCGACGATGCCAAGTTTACCGGCTACACCCTCGACGGCGGTTTTGCCGAGTACATGGTTGCGGACGAGCGCTTCTGCTTTCCGATTCCCGATTTTTACAGCGATGCAGAAGCCGCTCCGCTGCTCTGTGCCGGACTCATCGGCTACCGCAGTTTAGTCAAAGCTGGGAACGGCAAGCGCTTGGGCATCTACGGTTTCGGTGCAGCCGCGCACATCATCGCCCAGGTGGCAAAGCACCAGCAGCGCGAAATCTATGCCTTCAGTCGCCCAGGCGATGAGCAAGCCCAACGGTTTGCCTTAAGTCTCGGCGCCACATGGGCGGGGGGTTCCAACCAATCGCCAACACACCCGCTCGACGCAGCAATCATTTTCGCTCCGGTGGGCGACCTGGTGCCGCAAGCCCTCAAAGCGGTCGGCAAAGGCGGCATCGTCGTCTGCGGCGGCATCCACATGAGCGACATCCCGTCGTTTCCTTATTCGATTCTCTGGGAGGAACGCACCATCACATCCATCGCCAATCTAACCCGCCGGGACGGTGTAGATTTTATGACGCTGGCGCCAAAAGTCCCGGTGCGGACGGAGGTAACAAGATTTCACTTAAAAGAAGCCAACGAGGCGCTTGATCAACTTCGTAGCGGAAAACTTCATGGCGCAGCCGTGCTGACAATCGGCCAGGGTGCTAATATAAATAAGTAGCAGTGACTAATCGGACGTTTGCAGCGGCTCAATAACCTCGCGAGCCAATCTTCCCGCTTGCTCGTGCCAGCCCTCGAACGGTCCACAGGGGCGCATGATGAACTTGCTAGCGCCGGCAGCAATGTAAGCGCGAACCCGTTGGCGCACTTGATCGGGCGTGCCGAAGGCGGTGAATTCGGCTGTCGATAGATCAGCGCGCGGCCGGATTGCGCGGCCGGCGATTTCAAAAGCCCGATCGGCATTGTCAGAGAAGTAAAACGGAATCAGCACGCCGTAATGATCGTCGGGGACTTGCCTGCCGGCGGCAGCAGCATAGCCGCGAATCGACTCGATCCCATGCTTTACTTCGCCGGGGGATACCGAAGAAACCAACCAACCGTCACCCAAAAGGCCGGTCCGTCTGAGCGCAGCTTCGCTGCGTCCCCCAATCCAAATCGGCGGCCCGCTTTTCTGCCAGGGGCGTGGCATGATGGTGACGCCGTCAAGTGAAAAATGCTTGCCGCTAAATGTGACATTCTCTTCGCTCCACAGCCGCCGCATCAGCACGATCATCTCATCGGTACGGCTGGCGCGCGTCCTGCGATCGATACCGACGGCCTGCAAATCCTTCGACTCATCGCCGCCCAAACCGATGGCGGGAAACAATCTGCCCTTGGATAAAAAATCAAGGGTCGCAAGTTCTTTGGCGAGCACGATTGGATTGCGCATCGGCAGCACCAGCGTGCTGGTGCCGAACTTCATTTTGCGCAGCCGTCCGGCGACGTAGGAAAGAAACGCGATTGGTTCAAGGGTTAACGCCGAGGACACCAGCCGGTCGCTCACCCAGATGGAGTCAACCTCAAGCGCTTCGAAGTAGTCGATCAGATCGAGCACCGCCTCGGGCTGAGTTTCGCGGCTCGGCCACTGGCCGAGCTGTATCCCGATACGGACTTTCATTGCGCGCTTATTTCTCGTAAAGCTTTTTGATAAAGCCGCTCTTGTCGAGTTCTTCGACGAAGCTCGCGTCGACAAAATCCTCAGGTTTATATTTGTTCACCTCGGGACGGGTGGCGGCGACATATTCAAAGCTGGTTTTCATGCCTTTCAGATTGGGATAAGGCGCTGCCAAGCGGTGCTTGGCGAAAAGATCCCAAGACTCCTGCGCCATCGCCTCGTCGTTTAAGCGCAGCATTTTCTTGATCACCCGCTTACCCAACTCCGGCTCCTGCTTGAACCGGGCGATGCCCTCGATATGGGCCCGCATATAGCGCATGACAAAATCGCGGTCTTGCTTGATCTGCGTGCGCGTTGTCGCGATCTCGCTCCAGGGATAGTCCACCTCTTTGAAAAAATCCCAGAGAATATGAAAACCGGCGCGTTGCGCGTAGATGTAATTCGGATGGGACAACGTTGATAAGGGAATCCGCCCCTGCTGCAACGCAATAAAACGGTCAGTATCACTGCCGAGCTGCAACAAGGCGAAATCTTTGTCCGGGATGAGCCCCTTTTGGCGGGCGAGATGCCTGACCAAAAAGTCGCTCAGCCCTCCGTACGGCGTCACGCCCACAGCTTTGCCTTTGATGTCCTCGGTCCGTTTGATATCCGGCCGTGCCATCAAGTACTGAATTACGCCCGGCATGGTATGTCCCAAGATCACCATATCCGAACCGGAGAGCACCGAGTTGATCACCGTGGGTGTTGCGATCGGCGAGATCTGCACGGTGCCCGAGATCAGCGCCTTCGAAGCGATACCCGAGCCCGAGACGGCGATCGGCTCGACATCGAGGCCGTACTTTTCAAAAATCTTCGCTTCCTTGGCGAAGTAGATGACGATGTTGCCCATGCTGACGGCGGGAACACCGACTTGCACTTTCTTGAGCCCGCGAGACTGTGCCGTGAGCGTCGATGGAAGAACCATTAAAGCCAGCAACAACGCCGGCCGCATGCGCCGCAGATTCATAACCCTAACCTCCGTCGAAATGCCGATGTTAAGTGGCATTTAGTCCCGCCATTATCGCCTTGTCAATCCAGCTCCCAGCGTTGACAATGCCCAGGCGAATGCATTAAGTCAGGAGCATCATGTTACCGAATTTACCGAGAGAGAATCTGTTGGAGCTGTGTCGACGGATGTTCGTCATCCGCCACTTCGAAGAGAATCTCGTGCCGCTGCATGACAAAGGCGTGTTCGGCGGCCATTACCATCTCTACGTCGGCCAAGAGGCCACCGGTGTGCCGGCGCTCGCGTGCCTGCGCGCCGACGACTATCTCTTCACCACGCACAGAAATCATGGTCACCTGCTCGCCCGCGGCGTCGAACCGAAACGGCTGTTCGCCGAGATTCTCGGCCGTGTCGACGGCTTGAACAAAGGCAAAGGCGGCTCTTTTCACTCGGTGGCGCCAGCACAGGGATTTCTCCACAGTTCCGGCGTGGTCGCCGGGATTATTCCGCTGTCCACCGGAACGGCGTATGCCTCTAAAGCGCAGAAGAACGGGCGCATCACGGTTTGCCTGTTCGGTGACGGCTCACTTGAAGAAGGCGCTGCACCGGAGGCTTTCAACATTGCCTCGCTACTAAAATTGCCTTTGCTATTTCTCTGCGAAAACAACGGCAAATACGGCGCCGGGCGCGCCGTCGCGGCGGCACAATCAAGTTCCATGGCAGCCTATCCGCTTACCGAATTGCCGAAGGCCTACAAGATCCCGGCGCAGCAGATCGACGGTATGGATGCTGGATTGGTACACGCGACGATTAGCGACGCTGTGGAAAAAATTCGCCGCGGCGAAGGACCGCAGTTTGTCGAAGCCCAAACCGTGCGTTTCCCCGGTAGTGAGACCAACTGGCCTACTGTGCCGAAACCGACCGACACGGCGCTCGCCTGGGATGTCAGCGACGTGCCGGAAAAGGCCCGCGAGTGGTACCGCAGTTGCGACCCGTTGCTGATCTATATTCGTGAGCTGGTGGAAGCGAACCGTGCCAGCCGCGACGAGATCTCCACGCTTGAGAATCAAGTCAAAAGCGAAATTGCCGCTGCCGTCGACTTCGCGGTCAACAGCCCCTATCCAAAACCGGAAGAGGCTGAGAGAGACTTCTTCGCCTAAGAGCCAATTATGAGAGAACTTGCTTACTACGAAGCCAAATTCGAGGCCCTCGACGAGATCATGAGCGCCGATGAACGCGTCCATTTGATCAACGGTACTTTTTTGAGTTTGAGCCCGCATCGCCATGTGTTTCACAATTTACAGAAAAAATTCTCAGAACGAATGTTCGCGCCGCCGATCTCCGAGCTCGGGTTCTGCGGACTCGCTACCGGCGCGGCCATGGCAGGCCTACGCCCGATTGTCGATCTGAGCACCGGCAGTTTCATATATGAAGCATGGCCGCAGGTCGCCAATGAGGCCGCCAATGCCTACTCCATGTCCGGCGGTCAGACCCGCGTGCCAGTGGTATTTCATTTGTTCCATGGTCTGCGCGGCGGCGGCGCGGCGCAGCACTCGGGCAGTCCGCAAGCGATGCTGTGGAATGTTCCAGGACTGGAGATCGCCATTCCATCATCGCCGCGCGACGTCAAAGGATTGTTGAAAACCGCTGTCGCCAGCGATAACCCGACGATCTTTGTCGATCACACCCGGCTTTTGGACGTCCGCGGCGAAGTACCAGCTAACGACAAACCGATTCCCTTCGGCGTTGCTGACATCAAACGCAGCGGTAGTGATGTGACGTTGATTGCAACCTCCTACACCGTACAAGTAGCGCTGCAAGCGGCTGACAAACTCGCCCAGGAAGGCATCGAAATTGAAATCGTTGATCCGCGCACCCTGGTGCCGTTCGATCTCGCCACCATACTGTCTTCAGTGGAGAAGACCCATCGGGTGGTCATTGCCGACGAGACCCATCAAAGCTGCGGCGTCGCCGCCGAGATCGCCGCGCGCATCTGCGAGAGCGGTTTCGACAAGTTGAAGACACGCATTCGCCGGGTCTCGACTCTCGACGTGCCGGTGCCCTACAGCCCAGTGCTCGAAGCCCACATCGGCCCATCCGAGTCGCGCATCATGAACGCCGTACGCGCTGCGCTCGCGTAGAAACTATAACCGGTCCCGACGCTCGGGTTTCCAGCCTTGAGATAGATCACCTGCCGAATCATTGCCCACCCTCTCATAGTTAATGGCTACCAAGAAAGAAAACTCCAAGGAAACGATCGAGCTTTTGCGCCGCATGTGGCTGATCCGCGCCTTCGAAGAAAAGGTTTCGGCGCTCTACGCCGAGCGGCACATCGTCGGCTTACTGCATTTAGGCATCGGCCAGGAAGCGGTTGCCGTCGGTGCGCTGAGCTTGTTGCGCGACGACGATTTCGTTTTTGGCGGCCACCGTTCTCACGGCCACGCGATTGCCAAAGGCGCGGACATCGATAAGTTAATGGCTGAGATCGCCGGCCGCGCCACCGGATATTGCGGCGGCAAGGGCGGCTCCATGCATATTGTCGCCAAAGAGTGCGGCTTTATCACCGCCACTGGCGTGGTTGGTGGGACCATTCCCCTTGCTTTGGGTGCAGCCTTTGCGGCCAAAGAAAGAAAAAAAGGCCAAGTCGCTGTGGTCTTCTTCGGCGACGGCGCCGGGCAGTCCGGGCCGTTTCATGAATCGCTCAACATCGCCAGTCTCTGGCGACTGCCGGTGATATTTATCTGCGAGAATAACGGCTATGCCGAGTTCACGCCGCTGTCGGCCCACACCAAGATCGAACGCCTGGCGCAGCACGCAAAGACCTATGGCATACCCGCCGAGACTGTCGACGGTAACGATCTGTTTGCCGTGCGCGCGGCGATGACCGGTGCAGTCGACAAATGCCGCGTCGGCAAGGGGCCAATATTTGTCGAATGCCTGACCCACCGCATGCGCGGCCATTACGAAGGCGATCCGGCCAAATACCGCGAGTTGTCGCAGCTTACGGAATGGAAGAAAAAAGATCCCATCGCCCGCGTCGCTCGCGCATTGAAAAGTCAAAAAGCGCTCACCGACAAAGAACTCACCGCGCTGGAGAACGAAGCCCAAGCCTTGGCGAACAAAGCCGCGGAGTTTTCCTTGTCATCACCCTGGCCGGCCAATGACCAAGTTGCCGGCCAGGTTACCGCGGAATCTTAATCTTAGAACGACCGCAACATCTGGAACTATTGGAACCCCGGACCATGCCCGAACAAACTTATCTCGAAGCGATCCGCGCCGGACTCGGAGAAGAGATGCGCCGCGATCCAAACATCTACATCTTCGGTGAAGACGTCGCCCTCGGCGGCCCGTTCGGCGTCACCAAAGGGTTGGCCGAAACCTTCGGCGCCAACCGCACGGTCAACACTCCGATCAGCGAAGCCACCGTCATGGGCCTTGCTATCGGCACCGCGACCGCTGGCTTGAGACCGGTGATCGAGATCATGTTCATCGATTTCATTACGTTGGCGATGGATCAGTTGATCAATCATGCCGCCAAGCTGCACTACATGTCCGGCGGGCAATTGAAAATCCCGCTCACCGTTCGCGTTCAATGCGGCATCAGCGGCGCAATGGGTGCACACCATTCGCAAAGTCTCGAGTCCTGGCTTGCCCATGTGCCTGGATTGAAAGTGGTCATGCCGGCCAATCCGGCCGACGCCAAGGGTTTGCTGAAAAGCGCGATTCGCGATGACAATCCGGTGGTGTTCATTGAACATCGCGGCCTGTACTGGAGTAAAGGCGAAGTACCGGCGAGCGATGAAAGCGTCGCTCTCGGCAAAGCTTCGATTCTGCGACAAGGCACGGATATCACCATCGTCGCGCTGTCCAGTATGGTGGCACCGGCGCTGGCCGCGGCCGAAGAACTCGAAGCCCACGGTATCTCTGCGGAAATCATCGACCCACGGACGATCTCACCCCTTGATATCGAGACCATTGCCGCCTCAGCAAAGAAAACCAGCCGCATGATTGTCGTCCATGAAGCGGTCGAACAGGGCGGCATCGGCGCTGAGATCATCAGCCGGGTACAGCAAGAAGCTTTTTACTATCTCGACGGTCCCATCGTCCGCGTCGCTGCGCCCTTCGCTCCAGTGCCTGCCGGACCGACGCTGGAAAGACAGTTTTTGCCGAATCAAGAGCGCATCGTCGAGGCCTGCCGCCGCGCCGTGGTGCCAACCTAGAGTTTCGTTGACAGGTCATAGCGCTTGCCATAAATTCACCACCGATCCGGTTGATCCAAAGGAGGCACCGATGCCGCGCCGCAATTTGGCAACTCTGTTCGTACTTGTCTTGGCCTTTTTTTGCGCATACTACGCCCACGCCCAGTCGGTCGAAGAGCTACTCGATAAAATTAATCGTCTTCCCGTCAGCGAACGCCAGCAGCGTCTCGCCGACGGCGCGCGCAAGGAAGGCGAGCTTGTCTGGTATTCAACCATGAACCGGGAAAATTCCCAGGAGCTCGTCAATCTATTTCAGAAAGACCATCCATACGTCCAGGTGAAATTGCTTAACGGCAGCGCGGTGCAGACCATGACGCGCCTGAGTTCCGAGTACGCCGCCAAGACTTACAATTTCGACATCACTCATATTCGCGGGCTGTTTCTGAATCCCTTGCGCAAGCGTCAAATCATCGCCGCCTACCGCTCGCCCCAGCGGGATACGCTGCGGCCCGGCTTCAAGGACAACGAAGGCTACTTCAACGCGCTGTTTACCCAAGGCCAACTGTTTCTCGTCAACAAGAATTTACTCAAGCCGCAGGATTATCCCAGGTCCATCGAAGATCTGTTGCTGCCGAAATGGAAAGGGTTGCTCGGCATGGACGATGAATCTTACGACTGGATCGCCGCGCTAATGGACTATTACGGCGAAGAAAAAGGTAAGCAATTCGCCGACCGTCTGGGACGGCAGCAGTTGAATCTACGCAAAGGCAATACCCTGCTCGGCCAACTGGTCGCCGCCGGTGAGATTCCGCTAATGGTCGATGGTTACAATCACACCGGCTATCTTCTTAAATCCAAAGGCGCGCCCATCGACTTAGTTTTTCCCGAGCCTTACGTCACCGCAAAAACTCCCACCGGAGTTTGGATCGGCGCCCGCGCGCCCCATCCGCACAGCGCCGCGTTGTTCGTCGACTTCCTATTATCGCGACGCGGCCAGGAAATCATGGCGGCACAGGGCCGCTGGGTCGGCCGCCAGGATATTAAATATTTGGTGGATCCCGGAAGCCGGAAAGTACAGGTGGTCTCACCGCTCAAATGGGGTGACCGCGCCCAGGAGCTGGTGGAACTGTTCGATAAATTGATTTTGCGCAAAGGCAGCTGACAGACATACCTTGGAGGGTTGGATGGTCCGCATCGATTCCGATACGCATTTCACGCCGCTTGACGCGTTTGCCGATCTGGATGCGCAGTATGCCGAGCAAGGACCGCGCGTGGTCGCTCTCCCCACCGGCCGCTATCGCATCGACTATCCGGCGCGCGCGCCGTTTATCCCGGCTCATATCAAACCGCTGCGGGTGAACGGCCGGCCCAAGTCCGATTTCGAAATAGAGCCGCGCCTGGCCGCCATGGGGCAAGACGGTTTCGATATGCAGGTGCTGATACCCAACAACTCGCCATTTTACTACGACGTCGACGCAAGCTTGGGCGCCGCGGTCAGCCGGGCTTACAACCGAGCAATATCGAGAATCCTAAAAGCCCATCCCAACAAATTCATCGGCATCGCCGCCGTTCCACTCCAAGATATTCCCAAAGCGATTGTCGAAGCTGAATTCGCCGTCAAGGAGTTGGGTCTCCATTCGATCATTGTCTACCAGAACGTTAACGGCAAAGATTTGGACAGTGAGTTTCTCTGGCCGTTCTATGACGCCATCGAAAAACTCGGCGTTCCGTTGTCGGTGCATGGCGTCGATAGCGGGCCGCTACTCGGCGTCGAACGGTTCTCGCGTTACAATCTCGACGTCTGTCTAGGCTTCCCCTTCGAAGTCTTTACAGCAATCTCGGCGCTGATTTTCAGCGGCCTGCTCGACCGCTTTCCCAACCTCAAGTTTGGCTTCTTCGAAGTTGGCATCGGCTGGATCCCCTGGCTGCTCGACCGGCTCGAGATGGCATACGACGCCCGCCCCGCGGCCCGGGAGAAATCACCGCGACGGCCAAAGGACTGTTTCGACAACTTCTACTTTTCGCTGGGTTCCGAAGACTCGACATTACCCGATGTGGTCAAGCGCATCGGCAGCTCGCGTTTAATGATTGGCAGCGACTTTCCCCATCCCGACGGCACAGCGCCCAATACGATTTCTCTGCTTGCAGCGCGCCCAGGATTAACGACTCAGGATAAAGACAATCTACTCGGTGACACCGCAGCGGATTTCTTCGGCATCAATCGCTCGCAGTAACATTGCTAAAATTCGCGTCAGTGCCGCTTTCCGTGTCATCTACGGCATGGCGTTGACAACCTCGACTGTCAATAAATTCGCTTGTTGGTTTTGACCCGCGAAGAAAACGTCTAAAAAGCTGGCAGTTTGCAGATTCAGAAAGATCTGTGCTGATGGCATATTACTTGCTCTGGGATTACATGCAGTTTGACAGGAGGCTCGAGATGGAACCAGCAGCGGCCCAACGCTCCAACGTAATTTCAATCGACGATAAAAAGTTCCGCGCAGTCAAGTGCGAAATCTGCGGCGCCAAGATGTTTCCCCAGTCACTGCTGCAGCAGCACCTGGAAAACCATCGGCTGCACCAGCGCTGGATCAACGGTGAACTGCGCAAACTGCAAAATACCTTTTCGCGCATGCGCGATATCGCCTGACCTGTTCCGCGAGCTTTCCAACGACGGGAAGCTCCCTCCCCGACGAGTCCGGGCTCGCCCCCAACCTGTCCGGACTCGTCCTTCCACCCCCTTTGTTTAACCGCAGGTTTTTTAATCCGCCGAGTAGTTGTCTGTCAGCGGCGTGATTCGTCGGCGAAAACGCGCTGGGAACAGCTCGCTACAAAAACCCACTATAGGAGAAGCGCTATCCGATCACGGTTGCATGGCATCGCTCAAATCGCCAAGTTCGCCAGGACAAAGTCGTTCATGCAGTATGCGGTCGCGACTAACAATTTCCCCGTGAGGCTCCGAAGATTCACCGCCGGTGAACGTTCTTCATGAGCGGCGGGAGCAGGCGGGCCTACGGAAATCGCAGGATCTTCAGCATAGCTGTAGCCGGACAGAAAACTGAACGCCGCCATGCGTTCACCCACCTTGGCAATCGACTCTTGATCCCATTCAATATCAAAACGGCTCCTCTTCGGCGACTTGAAGACAATACTCGCGCAATCATCCAAATAAGCCGCAGCAGCTTTGACGCCGAGGAACGAGCAGAGCTTTTTAAGATGAGGCTTAGGATCGTCGATAAACGATTCCAGCCGCACATCGAAAATTTCCTTAGGTTCAACCCGAGTCTTTAGACTCTCGATGCTCGAACACAGTCGGAAAAACACATCGATGTGCGTCGCTAACGTCCTGCGCGGGCTGCGCCGCGTCATCGTGGCGAGAACGTCATAGGGATTGCGAATCACGTGGACGAACTTTAGCGGATTGCCGATTTCTCGTCTGACAGACGCGAGCAGCTGAGGTTCCCGATAGAACCGCATAGCCGAAGTTGCGCCCTTTTTATCGCCCAAGACCTGCAACTGCTCGAACTTTCCTTGCCACTGATTTGGCACTTGGTAGGAATAACCGCTGTGGTTGCGCCCTGACGCAGCTATCTTCCGGGAATTTTCCAGGAGCAAGTTGAATATCTGCCGCCGGCTAAACCCGCGGTTAATTAATCTTAGCGCGTCCAACTCGTGCGCGATGACGATGTTCGGATGGGCATCGAGTAGAGATCCGATCAGACTGTGTCCTGTCCTGGGATAGCCGACAAACATGCAATAAGTTCGAATGTCCCGAAAAAACTCGCTATTTTTTTTAATTCGCACGAACGAGCTGGCGTACAAGCCAACCAGATCAAGTTTTTTTCTAAGAGACATAAGCAAGCTTCTTGTCTATCGATTACTCGGCCACCCGTCTGGCCGCGATTACTCAAAATAAGCTCCCTCGACGAGGACCGGTTTGGCTGCGCCTTGTTCGTGTGTGCGCCCGGGGATCGCCGAACCGTCGGGATTGAGCCGCTGATCGGCTTTGTCCTGACCGGCGCCGATGCGTGCCATCACTAGCGGGGTCTGGCCCGAATTGCAAAATTGATAGTAACTGCCCGCCGGTAGCACCACGGCGTGATTCTTAGTTGCCGTCAGCACG
>DASSGE010000580.1:0-5799 GCA_035693605.1 Binatia bacterium | reverse complement strand
AGCCGTTCCATCCGGGACGAGTTGCGCGCACCCGAAGAACGTAGCGCGCGGCGGCCGGTGGTGCGACCGAGCGACAGTGACCGGGAGCGGCATTGATCCGTGTTAATCGGTTAATCTTAAGACGAAGCCCAAAAACAACGTGCTCAAACCTATACACAGATAAGAGGAGGATTGCGCAATGGAAGAATACGGAAGCACAAATTATACAGGCCAGCAGTCAAAAACCGAAGACAGTTTTACCAAGACCGTAGAGGATTACACAGCCGAGATCCCGTCGTCGGCCTACTTGGGCATCGCGCTGGGTTCGATGGCGTTGTCGCTTGTCTGTCAAGCTACCGGTCAAGGTAAGTGGGGCAATTTTATCGCCCAATGGGTGCCCACCTGGTTGATCATCGGTGTTTACAACAAACTGGTGAAGCTCGAGGGGCATGATCATACGGATCGCGCTTCGGGCAATTATTCTCATTAGTATACGGAGCCTCGCGAAAATTTTGGCGGCTTGGTATGCGCTCACGGGCGCATACCAAGCGTCCCGGAGGGATACAACTAATGTTGCCGGCCACGACCACCCGAGTTGCTGAACACAGCGATGAATCAGTAAACCAGCGCATACGACGGCGCACCCAGGAGAATCTCGAGCTTTATCGCGCCGCCGGTGGCGACTTCATCGATCACAGATTGCGGGAACTCGACCGTGAATGGGACATCGAGCGGCTGCTCGAGGCGAATGCCGCTTCCGTGGTGCTGGCGGGACTGTTACTCAGCGCCGCAGTCAGTCGCAAATGGATTTTGCTTCCGGTCGCCGTTGGCGGGTTCTTGTTACAGCACGCGCTGCAGGGATGGTGCCCGCCGCTGATCTGGTTTCGTCGAATGGGATTTCGCACCGCGAGCGAAATAGAAACCGAACGATACGGTTTGAAAGTGTTGCGCGGCGACTTTGACGATCTGGCGCTTCCTAGCGGCGCGCGAAGCGACGTCTCCCAAGTACTTGACGCCGTCGAACGATGAAAGATGAAGCCAATGGCGCGCTTGCGACCCCGATCAATAGCATCATTACCGATCCCATCGCAGCAGCCGAAACTGCGCGGTTGCGCTACGTCAGCGATACGCAACCCGGCATTAGGCGGAAACCGACTAAGCGCGGCTTTACCTACCTAGGACCGGACGGCCGGGCGATTCGTGACCCTGACGAACTGAACCGGTTCAAAGCGCTAGCGATTCCGCCAGCCTGGACCGACGTCTGGATCTGTGCCAGGGCCAACGGTCACTTGCAGGCTACCGGACGCGACGCTCGCGGACGTAAACAGTATCGCTATCATCCACGTTGGCGCGAAGTGCGCGATGAAACAAAGTACGAGCGGATGATCGCCTTCGCTCAAGCCCTGCCGGCGATACGCGCGCAAATCGACAAGGATTTAAGACTTCCCGGAGAGCCGCGCGCCAAGATACTCGCCACTGTGGTCAAACTGCTTGAATCGACCCACATCCGTGTCGGCAACGAAGAGTATGCGCGCAGCAACAACTCCTTCGGCCTAGCAACCTTGCGTAACCGCCATGTGAAGGTTAGCGGGCCGCATATTCGCTTTGAGTTCCGCGGCAAAAGCCGTGTCGAGCATGCCATCGACTTACACAATCGACGCCTGGCGCGCATAATCAAACGTTGCCAGGATATGCCCGGCTACGAACTCTTCCAGTATGTTGACGAGAACGGCGCGTTGGTAGCGATCGAAGCGAGCGACGTCAACGAATATCTGAAAGGAATCGCCGGAGCTGAGTTCAGCACAAAGGATTTTCGCACTTGGGCGGGCACCGTCATGGCCGCTCGCGAGTTACGCAACTGCGGCAGAGGCGATGCGAAGGCGCAGGCGAAACGAAACCTGGTTGCGGCGATCGCCAGGGTTGCGCAGGTGCTGGGAAATACAAAGGCGGTGTGCCGCAAATGCTACGTTCATCCCGCGGTGATCGACGCCTATTTCGCTGGCCGACTTGGCCGCTCCCGCGACGCGCTGCCGGCGGCGGCTCCGGTGGGCTTAAACCCAGACGAAGCGGCTTTACTGGCACTGCTCCAGCGCGGCGCGGCCGCAGGCAAAGCTCAACCCGCACTGAAGAAACAGTTAAGCCGAAGCATAACCCGGCTTGCAAAGCGACGGACGAACGACAAAGCCGTTGGCTCACCTGCCTCGTTGCGGTGAAGTCAATTGCCGTGAACAACAAAAAGTGTGACTCGATTCTATTCCGCCACAACAAGCGCGTAGAAAAAAATCGGCGCACGTGTACCAGCTTTACAGCCGTAGCACGCAAGCAGATTTTCGCTTTCTTGATCCTTGAACACATGCTCGCGCCTCATTGTTAGTGAGGCGCTTGTCCCACTGATAAGACCGATAAATCGATTTTTACAGGAATCGGGACAGCTTATTGCCATAGACTCGCAAAACTCGCGGTAAGGACCTTGAAAATACGGCATGCGAGTTGCGTTTCATCACGATTTAGGAGGAGAAAAATGAAGCAGATACTTGTAGCAATAATAGCAATGTTTGTTATTGGCGGATGTTCTAAGGACCGCGCGGCCGATGAAAAAACCGCTCAAACGGCCACGCCGGCGCCGGACAATTCCGCTGTCAATGTGCGCGATCGCAATGATCAAACGCCAACGGCAGGCGATCAATCCGAGAACGAAGCTGACCGCGCGATCAGCCAAAATATCAGACAATCGCTGACCGCGGACGATACGCTGTCGACGAACGGAAAAAACGTCAAGGTGATTACAATCGACGGCAAAGTCACCTTGCGCGGGCCGGTTAAGAGCGATCAAGAAAAAGCCGCCATCGCCGCCAAGGCCCAGCAGGTTGCTGGCGTCAAAAATGTCGATAACCAGCTCGAGATCGCAACTAACTAAATTATTTACGCAGTAAACCCAAATCTAGGAGGGATTATGGCCAAATCTATTTTCTGCCTGGTCGATAGTGAAGTTCAAGCCGACGTTATCGTCGACAACCTGAAAGCGGCAAATTTTTCCAACAACGATATTTCGGTTTTGTTCCCGGATAAATCCGGAACCAGAGATTTTGCCCACGAACAACACACCAAAGCGCCGGAAGGCGCGGCAACCGGCGCCGGTACGGGCGGGGTCGTCGGCGGCGTGCTCGGCTGGCTTGTCGGCATCGGCACATTAGCGATACCCGGAGTCGGACCCTTTATTGCGGCGGGGCCGATCATGGCGGCATTGGCTGGCGCGGGCGCTGGTGCGGCGGTCGGCGGAATCTCCGGTGCGCTTATTGGCATGGGAATTCCAGAGTTGGAAGCCAAACAGTACGAAGGAAAAATCAAGGGTGGCAACATTCTCATCTCGGTCCACACCGAGAACAGCGATGAACGCGATCGCGCCAAAGATATTTTCGAGCGCGCAAACGCGCACGATATATCTTATACCGAAGAAGAGGGTGTCCCGCGCAGAGACAAGGCAGAGCCCGCTGTGGGCTACCGGAACCCTTAAATACCGACAAATGGAGCGGCTATGAAACAACTGATCCAAAACCAGAGCGGCAAAGTGGGATGGCTGCTATTGTGGGCACTGGGTATTCCGTTGCCGGTGCTAGCTTTTCTATTCCTTGTCCGCGGCTGCACATAAATCGTCGCGAACGGCGGTTGGTTTAACCGACGGCTCGCTGCGACGCGTCCGAGTCGGGAAGAGTATCACTTCCCGACTCGGGTAGCGTTGGTAGGAGATCGCGACGGCTTAGGAAGTCACCTAACCCGCCTGTTGCAAAAATTTCCGAAGTTCGATTTCCTCTCGCCAATAACAGGTCCCTACATCTGTTCCCCAGGATCTCCCAGCTGAAACCTTAAACCTTTATCAGCGTGGCGGATTATGCGCGCCCGAGCCAATCTCGGATCCTCACGAACGATTCAACATAGTTTTCGACGAGCATGAACCATCACCGCACCCATCTAATCAGGCGTTCTGTCCGATCGTCTCCGATGTTGGTGTTTGCTGCGAGCGCACTGATCGTCGCAGCGCTTTATCTGGCCCAAGCTTTTTTAATCCCGATCGCTTTAGCGTTCCTGCTGACGTTTTTATTAGCTCCCGTGGTGGCTGGCGTGGAGCGCTTTAAGTTGGGGCGTGTCGCCGCGGTTTTGCTCGTGGTTGTTTTGGTTTTTTCGTTAATGGGCGCCGGGATTTGGATGGTGGCGACGCAGCTCACCACCGTTGCCAATCAGTTACCTACCTACAGAAATAATATCCGCCAAAAGATCATAGATATCCGCGGCGCCGGTAAAAATGGCGCGTTGGAGAAAGTCAAAAAAACCGCGCAGGAAGTGCAGGACGAACTCGGCAAGGACACCCGCTCAAAGCCGCGCGAGGTAGTGATAAAAGATCAAGACTCAGACATTTTCTGGCCGCTCTCGTCAGCTGTGGCGCCGCTGTTAGATTATTTAGCGGCAGCTGGTTTGGTCGTCGTTTTGGTTGTTTTCATGCTCATCCGCCGTGAGAATTTGCGCGACCGTTTGATTCGGCTGCTGGGCTATGGACGCCTGACGATCACCACCAAAGCCATCGAAGAAGCCGGGCGGCGGATGAGCCGTTATCTCCTGACCCAAGCGCTTCTCAATACTACTTTTGGACTCTCGGTTGCCGTTGCGCTATTTTTTATCGGCTTGCCGTATGCGATCCTCTGGGGATTTTTGGCTGCCGTGCTACGCTTCATTCCTTACGTCGGCCCGACCGTGGCGGCGACCTTGCCGACGATCCTCAGCCTCGCGGTGTTCAACGGATGGTTCTGGCCTTTACTGGTTGTCGGAGTGATCCTCGCTTTGGAGCTGGTCAATAACAAGGCTTTGGAACCTCTACTGTACGGGGAAAGCGCGGGAGTTTCCGAAGTAGGTTTGCTCGTCGCAATCGCCTTCTGGACATGGTTGTGGGGACCGGTTGGTCTGATACTGGCGACACCGCTTACCGTGTGCGTGGTGGTCATGAGCAAATACGTGCCGCAGTTGGAATTCATCAGCGTGCTGATGAGCGACGACCGCGTAGTCGAGACTGACGCCGTGTTCTACCAGCGCCTGTTAGCGATGGACCGGGTCGAGGCAAAGGCGATCGTCGAGAACTATCTCAAAGCTCATCCGATCGAGCAAATTTACGACGAACTTATGATACCGGCGCTGAGTTATGCCAAGCGCGATGTCTTGCGCGGCACATTGACCGACACCGAAGAACAGTTGGTTTTCCAAACCATCCGGGAACTCCTGGGCGAATTGGGCGCCATCAAGGCTGACGCTAATCGTTCTGCCGAGGATGAGCGCAAAACAACTCAATCGACTCTGCCGTCATCGCCGGCGGCGAAACTCACCGTTCTCGGCTGTCCGGCGCGCGACGAAGCGGACGAAATTGCATTACTGATGGTCAAGCAGCTTTTGGACAGTACGGAGGTCGACATCGAGGTGCTCGGCGATGAAGCTCTAACCGCGGAAATCCTCGCCCGGATTGCCGAAAAAAAGCCGCCGATGCTTTGTGTCGCGTCGATTGCCCCGGATGGGTTACGCCGAATACGCGCTCTTTGTAAGCGAGTCCGAATGCGCTTTCCCGAGATTAAAATTTCAATCGCTCGCTTGGGCAGCAGCGACCCGGCCAATTCAGATAGTTTAATGTCGGCCGGGGCCGACAAAATTAGCAATAGTCTGACTCAATGGCGCGATCAGGTGGTTCAAATCAGCTACGTCACGCCATGAAACTACTTTAGATTTCAAGTCAATCCAGGGTTGGTTTCGATCTCCGAGCGTACGCAGCTCGCGCTTGCCGTC
>DASSGE010000579.1:0-3145 GCA_035693605.1 Binatia bacterium | reverse complement strand
TCGGTGCAACCCCTAACGATAAATGTGCCGCGACAGGGGCAAATATATCCCGGCCATGAAATGTCCTGCTGACATGTTGTAGTTGATAGCGGGCATTGGTCAGTTCGATAATGCGGTTTGGCGGTTTACCTTCCAGTGCCAGGCTCAAAACACCATTATCGGGGCCAACAAAATAGTTGCCCTCATGCTCGAGCAGAATTGGTTTGCGAAGGCCACCGACGCCCGGGTCCACCACGACGACGTGAATGGCGGCAGCGAAGTAATTTAGCGAGTGTCGGAGGATCAAGGCGCCGGCCATAACGTTCTGCGGCGGCACCCCATGGGTGAGATCAACGACATGGACTTGAGGGTTGATTGCCGCAATAACCCCTTTCATAATTCCCACAAAGGGGTCCTGATAGCCAAAATCCGTCGTCAGCGTGATCAGCATCTTACGCCTGCCAGTCTGATCAGTATTCCAAGCAACACAATGTGCAGAAGCGCCAATTCGTCGGCGGAATGCGCTTTAAAGTTCTTCCAGTACTGCGGCAAACAGCAGGGGCACCATAATTTCCATGTGGCCGGTGAGATTATAGCCTTTTCCGCCATGCATAGTCGGGCGGGCGACCACGTTGGTCAGCGGCCGGTAATGCTGGAGAAAATCGAGATTAACGGTCGTCAGATTCCGAATTGGGTGACCGAGATTGCGCGCCAAGCTAACGGCCTTCAAGAATACCTCCGGTAGCACGACGGCGGAACCGAAATTGAGATAAATACCGCGATCGAGAGTCGCCACTATAGACGCGAGTGTGCGAAAGTCGCGCATGCTGCAATCGCCGATCGCTTTGCCGTCGGCTTTGGGGTGCATGTGAATAATATCTGTGCCTATGGCGACATGGGAAGTGACCGAAATGCCCAACCGCGCGGCGGTGGATAGGATGCTTAGTTTACGATAGGCGAAACGGTGGTTGTTAATGGCTAACCCAACCGCCCTGCCGATGCCCAAATTATTCTTCGAGCCCTCAATGATCGCCTGATTTATGAAACTGCCGGTTTCTTCGCCCATACCGAAGCTGCCGTCTTTGAGCGCCGCGGCGACATCTTCCGAGGTCTCGCCCATGTAGGCGAGTTCGAAGTCGTGGATTACGCCGGCGCCATTAAGTGCGATCGCGTCGATAATGCCGCGCTCCATGAAGTCGATAATCAGCGGGCTCAGACCGACCTTGATCGGATGCGCGCCCATGCCGAGCACGACTGTGCGATTTTTCAAATGGCACTCGGCGATTTTTTGGGCGATTTCGTGCAAATTTTGCGCTGCGAGGATCTCCGGCAAACCGCGCAAGAAGGTCCGCACACTTGCGCCTTTGATTAATTTTTTGCCGAGCAGCGAAGTTTTCACCTTGCTGAATCGTTTGCTGACCGGATAAGTTCGGACCTTGGCAAAATCGAGCGATTTGAAACGCTTATTTGGCATTGCAACTTCTTTACTTGGCTGGATACAGCGTGGCGTCAACGATCTCGCAAATTACATGGCCGATCAGAATATGGCTCTCCTGAATACGCGCCGTGTCTATGCTGGCGCCGACATTGAGAAAATAGTCCACTGCATCGACCATTTTACCACCGCTTCCGCCGGTAAGTGCGATAGTGCCAATGTTGATCTGCTTGCAAACGGCTAGGGCGGCAAGAACATTCGGGGAATTGCCACTGGTCGAGATCGCTATCGCAATATCGCCCGGTTTGCCGAGCGCCTGCACTTGTTTGGCAAACACCTGGGTGTAGTCGTAATCATTAGCGATGCTGGTGAGCGCTGACGAGTCGGTAGTCAATGCGATAGCGGGCAGGGGCGGTCGCTCGACCCGAAACCGGTTCACGAATTCCGCGGCGATATGCTGGGCATCGGCGGCGCTGCCGCCGTTGCCGAAAAGCAGAAGTTTGTTGCCCGAGCGGAACGCAGCAACAATGGCGTTGATAGCATTGATCAGAATGTCGAGATTATCGCGCAAGAAGGCTTGTTTAACCCGCACGCTTTCCGCAAACGCTGCGTTGATGGCTTCCTTCATTATTTTTTCTCTTGCTGATTCACCATTGAGCCATGGCCCTGGTACGTCGGGCTCGGCTAACGCTTATAAACCCATCATGGTCGATCCGCTTTTCCTCGGCATTCCCGATGGGCAATCGATCAAGAACTAATACCTGATTTCGCTGAAGACCTGCAGGGCAAGATTACGCGCAGGCTTACACTCATCGACATTACCATACCATTGCCAGACTGCGTCGGGCCAGTCTCAACTCTTGAGCGTCGGCCACGATCATTTACTGCTGCGAAAATAATTTTTATCATAGCTACAGCAGCGAGAAAAGTTCGCTCTAAGTGCGATAGAATTTCGCGATTGCGGTGACGACGGTTTCCTGTTGCTCTGCGGTCAACTCCGGATATAGCGGCAGTGCCAGTACTTGGGTGGCGGCCGCTTCAGAAAGGGGAAAGTCCCCCCGCTTATAACCTAAATCGGCAAAACACTTCTGCAAGTGAAGCGGCACGGGATAATAGATCTCGCTCTGAATACCTACTGCGGCGAGAAACTGCTTGAGCTGGTCGCGACGCTCGGCACGGATACAATAATTGTTGAACACATGCGACTTGCCCGAGGTCGCTGGCGGGATCGCCAACACTTGTTTTCCGACCAAGCCGCTATGCATGAAAAGTTGCTGGTATGTGCCGGCCCGCGCGATTCTCGCTTCACACCAAGTGTCGAGAAACTTTAACTTCACCGAGAGCACCGCAGCCTGAAGTGAATCCAGGCGGGAGTTGAGGCCAGTGATATCGTGGTGATATTTGGTGCTCTCGCCATGCATGCGCAGCATTCTTAGACGCATGGCTAGTTCGTCCGAATCAGCGCTCACCAAGCCACCGTCGCCGAAGCCGCCCAGGTTCTTACTCGGAAAAAACGAGAAGCAACCGAGAGCGCCAATGGTGCCGGCAAACTTTTCCTTGCCGTCCATGTGAACCCGCGCCCCGCAGGCCTGGGCGACATCTTCGACGATCTGGAGATGATATTCCCGGGCCACCTGGACTAGAGATTCCATTGCACCAACCTGGCCGAACAGATGAACCGGCAAGAGCGCCTTGATCTCCGCCCCAGTTTTTGCATCAATGGTCCGGCCT
>DASSGE010000578.1:0-2698 GCA_035693605.1 Binatia bacterium | reverse complement strand
AAAGATACGCTCAGCATTAGGCAGTTTAATCCCCACTCAGGAACCGGCTATCTGTCGACCGCGTCGGTTAGACAGAAGGTGCGGGAAAAGTTGGGAATCGTCCAGATTACCCCGATTACACCGTTCGTCATCGCGCGCGACGTGGCGGCTGAAATGGCAGACCCGACGACACGACTGTCGGTTTTGATTGAACTGAAGGACGAAAACAGAGATTTGAATACTGTGCGAACGGGAGTCGAGAAAGAACTGCGACAGATGGAGACAGATTTTAAGAGGCAACTGCCGACCGGCGAGCGGGATTTTGATTACTACAAGATCGACCCGTTGCGACGTTACATCGCCGCCGAACTAACTGCCGAGGAAATCGATCGCCTCGCTGCTCGACATCAAAGCTTGCAAATTTCCTCTATTTGGAAAGATTCTCAAAAACGCGCCCTACTGGACAAATCAACTCACGTCGTCCAAGTGTACACCGCGCAGTTAGGATATGGTGCCACCGGAAAAGATATCGCTTGGGCGGTTCTCGATACCGGGATTCGTTCCGATCACCCGCATTTTGCAACCCATCAAAACGTTGTCGCGGAGTGGAATTGCATCAAGGTCGGAGCTCCAGTCGCAGCAAAAAATACCGACGGTGACGGTCATGGTACCCACGTGGCTGGAATCATTGCCGGCGTCGGAAAAGGCGCCAATAACAAACTGAGCGGAATGGCGCCCGAGGCAAGACTGCACATTTACAAGGTGTTGGCGGACGATGGAACTGGAAACGATTCATGGATTATCAAAGCGCTTGATCACATCGCCTCCGTTAACGAGGCGGCGTATGAGTTGGTTATCCACGGCGTCAACCTGAGTCTCGGAGGGCCTTTTGACGAAGCAGTGTTTGCTTGCGGGTTTTCGCCCATTTGTCGCGAACTGAAGCGATTGTGGAATCAAGGAGTGGTGGTGTGTATCGCCGCGGGCAACGAAGGCCGGCTCATTCTCGACACCGTCGAAGGCGAAGAAAAGCTCAATCTTGATCTTTCGATCGGCGATCCTGCCAACCTTGAAGAATCGATAGCGGTTGGGTCCGTGCACAGAGATTATCCGCACATGTATGGGATCTCGTATTTTTCCTCACGCGGTCCAACTGCCGACGGCCGCGCAAAGCCGGATGTGGTGGCACCCGGGGAGAAGATCAAGTCGTGCAACGCGGATTTTAAAAACGGCGACGAATATATACCACTTAGTGGAACCAGCATGGCTTGCCCGCATGTTTCAGGAATCATTGCCTCATTTATTTCAGTTCGTCGGGAGTTTATTGGCAACCCGGGAAAAGTCAAAGAAATACTGTTGGCCAACTGCACCGATATAAAACGTGATCGATACCATCAGGGAGCCGGCATCCCAAACCTGGTTAAAATGCTGGTGGCCACCTAACGGGCGGCAAAGAATTCATGCGCTGGCAAAATCAATCAGCGCCACATCGTCGCGTATTGGCCGGGTCCATCGGTCAGGTTAAACTCGCGCTTCGTCTTTTGCGCCTCGGCCAGAGACTGAAGACTTTTCAAGCGGTGATGAAAGCTTTTTGGTGAGTCATTCAATCAAGCACAGATCCGCAGCTCCGCAGACCAAGAAAGCACGACAAGCCGTCTACCTCGCCTCAAATGTCGGCAGCCAGCCGCCGGGAGGATTGAGATCGATGAGATCGCGCTGCTTGGACGCGCGGCCCGAGATGAGATAGCGCTCGCCGCGATAGGACCAGACTCGAAGATCGGTCCAAAGCGGCGCATCGCTTTGGTTACCTGCTGAGACCAGCACAGGTTTCGGCACCGTTTTCTGCGCAACGTAGGAGATTTTTTTACGCAGCAGTTGGCGCAGACGGCCTTTACCCACCTGAGAGCTGGCGAGCACGCCGTGGCTGGCAAAGCCGTGCGCGGGTTTGAAGAAAAAAGCCGCTTTCCTGGCGGCGAGCTCGTCGAGATTTCCCGCTTTTACAAGATAAGTTTCCGGGACGTGGGCGCTCAGCATGGCGCGTTCTTCAGGGGAAATGCCGATCTCCCGATCCCAATGCGGCAGGGAGAGAAACTCAAGCAAGCGCTTGTCGCTCCGCGTCGCGTAACTGAACGGATTGGGCGCGATGTAAACGTTGCCGGTTTCATATGCGGCACGCAGCGGCGCAAAGATTTCCCCCTCCCAGAAAAAGTCGGTCGCGCGGTTGACGACAAAAACCACCGGCTCGCCGCCCAAAAGAAGCGCCTTTCCGTCCCAGCGCAATGCGTCCAGCGGGGCAATTTCGGCGCGCCGGCCGACGTCGCGCAAGAGTTCGCCGAGCAGTAAAAATTCCCGGTAGAATTTGCCGCCGGCGAGTGCCTCGGCGCTCTCGACGATCACGAACAGGCCCTGCGGTTTTGCCGCGAAAAACTCGCTACTCTCGCGCTCGATAAATCCGGCCAGGCGGTTCTTAAACGCCGCCACGGTCGGCGGCGGCAAGACGGCGGAGTCATTGGTCAGATCGGACAACTGGTAATAAAGCCGGTTGATCAAGGCGGCGTATAGAAAACCTGACCCATTGTCGTTGCATTCGATTAGCTGCCAGCCTTGTTTCGGCGAGAGGTGGAAATCCCAAGCGGTAAAAAAGCAGATCTCCCGACGTTGCCCGCGGGCGATCTCCGGCGCCTCCATGGTCACCCGCCGTAGCCACGCGGCGCTGGTGGTT
>DASSGE010000577.1:0-5507 GCA_035693605.1 Binatia bacterium | reverse complement strand
GACCATCACCTATCCGGTGGCGACGGTGGAGCCTCACGTCCGCGACATCACCATCGATCCGGCCGATTCCAAGACGATGTACGTCGCCTTGCAAGTTGGCTACATGCTCAAGACCACCGACGGCGGTAAAAATTGGCAGCTGTTAAATAAAAATCTCGACTGCGACGTCCACACCATCGTGCTCCATCCCGACGACGGCAATAAGATATTCATTGCCACCGGCGGCCATGATTGCCGCGCCGGCAAAGCGCCGGGCCGCGCGCTTTATTCCAGTGCCGATGGCGGCCAGAGCTGGGCGCCCATGGCGCTGGAGTTCAAAGAAGAATATTCCGTGCCGCTGACAGTGCATCCGACCCAACACAACGTGCTCTACTCGGCGGTGGCCAATGGCCAGCCGGGCCAATGGCGCAAGCGCGGCGGCGACGCGCAGGCCTTCTTGATCCAGTCCACCGACGCCGGCAAGAGCTGGAAAAAATTGGAAGGCGCCGTTTCGCAAGCCAATCACAGTTTCGTCGAAAGTTTTGCCTTCGATCCGGCCAACGCCGACAATATGTACGCCGCGCAACAGAACGGCGACCTGTTCGGCAGTAACGACAGCGGCGCCAGCTGGTTCAAGCTCGACGTCAATGTGCCCGAGCTGTCCGATATGAAAGCCGCCGTTGGGTGAGTGGTGTTCCGAACCTTGAACTTTTGAACCCTTGAACCTTGAACGAATAAATCTATGGCGAACCTAGTCGGCTGCGTCGCGATGTCCCACGCCCCACAATTGATGCTCGAACCGAGCAACTGGCACCTTTTGAATAATCGCAAGGGCGAGAGTCTACCGGACAAACCTGAATTGGCCGCCGAGACGGACGAAGTGAAATGGACCAAATGGAAAGGCTGCATGGCCGCCATCGACCGGCTGCGCGAGAAAGTCGCGGCGCTGCGTCCCGACGTCCTGATTGTCGTCGGCGACGATCAGCATGAGAACTTGATCGACGACAACATGCCGCCGTTCACGATCTTCATGGGCGCCGACGCTGAAGCGAGCGTCAGCCTGCGCTATTTGAACCAGGCTAAATCGGAAAACCGCACCAAGTATCAAATCGACGCCAAGATGGCTGAAGCTTTAATCACCGGTCTCATGGAAAAGGGGTTCGATCCATCGTATTCGAAGAAAACCCGCTACGACGGCGGCCTTGGCCATGCTTTCGCCCGCGTGCTTAAATTTCTCGTCCCGGAAAATAATTGCCGGGTGATTCCGGTAATGGTCAACACCTACTATCCGCCGGCGCCTTCGGCCAAGCGCTGTCTCAGTTTCGGTCAGGCGCTGGCGGCATCGATTCGTCAATTTCCCAGCCGGGACCGCGTCGTCATCGCCGCGTCCGGCGGCCTGAGCCATACAAAAATCGATGAACCCCTCGATGCCGGCTTTATCAAAGCGCTGCAAACCAACGACACCGCCTACATGGCCGCCATGCCGGCAGCAATTTTCCGCGAAGGTACGTCGGAAATATTGAATTGGATCGTCATCGCCGGCGCGGCAGATCGAAAGGGCCAAATGGTCGACTACTACCCGCTTTACCGCACCAAGACCGGCGTCGGCTGCGCCATGGGTTTCGCCTATTGGGATTTGGATTAAGCAGTTTACGAGTCTCGGTGTCGCGTCTCTGAAGCTAGCTGCCATAAGCGGATAAAGTTCTATTCGTCATTTCCGCGAACGCGGGAATCGATTCTTTTCGTACCGATCGCGCTGGTTCGAACTGGATACCCGCCGGAGTTTATCCTGAACCTGGTCGAAGCGCGGGCATGACGATTTACGTAGACTATCTCCATGAGCACGGACTCCATTGAAGGCGGTTCCCAGCCCATAGGTAAATTCGCCGCACTCGGCTACCGCGACTTCCGCCTGTTCTGGTCCGGACAATTCATCTCCAACATCGGCACCTGGATGCAGATGACGGCGACCAGCTGGTTGCTTTATCAGCTCACCGGCTCGGCGGTCCTGCTTGGTTTGAACGGCATCTTTCGCGCGATTCCCGCGCTTAGTCTCGGCTTGATCAGCGGCACATTCGCGGACCGCTACGATCGGCGCTGGATGCTGTTATGCACCCAGGTGGTTTTGGGCTCGCTGTCTCTCGCCGTCGGGATATTGGACGATGTCGGGCATATCCAACCTTGGCATATTTATACCTTCACATTTTTAAGTTCGGCGGTCGGCGCCTTCGATGGGCCGGCGCGGCAAGCGATGTTTCCCTCGCTAGTGCCGCGCTCAGCGCTGCCCAATGCCGTCGCGCTCAACTCGCTGCTGTGGAAAGGTTCTGCCCTCATCGGCCCGTCACTGGGCGGCGTCGCCATCAGCCTGATGGGCACCGCCGGCGCGTTTTATGCCAATGCTATGAGCTTTATGGTGGTCGTTGTCACGCTGACGCTGCTGCGCGTCAGGGCCAAAGCCGAACCGAAACGCCAGCGCCATTTCATGGCCGAGACCCAGGAGGGATTCAAATACATAGTCGCCCGGCCGATCATCCTCGGACTTACCGTGATGGAAGCGGTGTCATCGGTGTTTGGCTTGGACCATACCATGCTGACGATCTTCGCCAGCGACGTGCTCCGCGTCGGCGCGCACGGTTTCGGTCTGTTACAATCGGCGCGCGGCCTCGGCGCCGTTGTCGGTTCCGGGTTGTTTCTTGCCATCGGACAAAAACCCTATCAAGGCAAGATTCTCATCGTCACGGCAATTTTCTATGGGCTATTCTTTGCGCTCTTCGGCCTCGCGCCCAATTTCGCGCTGGCCTTGGGACTGATGGCCTTGGTCGGTTTGACCGATACGGTTTGGGGCGCGGCGCGCGGCACGATCATGCAGATGATCACGCCCGATAATTTTCGCGGCCGCGTCATGGGCGTGTTTCAATTGAGCAATCGCGGCCTGCATCCGCTCGGCCAAGTCGAGTCCGGCCTGATGATCCCGCTCATCGGTATCCGCGAGACCACCATCTTCGGCGGTCTGTTGGTCACGCTCGTGACCTTGTTAACCGCTTGGAAAGTCCCGGCGATTCCGAAGTTTCGTTGGGATGATGAGCGATACAAAACCGCGGAGAAGTGAAAAGCGATCTTGGGTTCCAATCGTTTCAAGGGTTCCAGCAGATCCAGATGTCTCCGAAGAATTGGAACCCCTGGGCCAACTGGAACCTTTTGGAACCGCGCCGTCGGGCACGAATCAGGGCAGCGGTTTATTTCGATCGTCCAGCGCCTTGAAGCGCTGCGAATAACGCAGCCGGGCGCCGAGCCGGCCGGTGAGAAACTTATCGCGGCTTTCAGTGCGCAATTCGATTCGGCGGTTTTTCTTCGGGTCGCGAAACGTGTTCAACGGGTCCTTGCCGGCTTGCACCAATTTCACCTGGGCATCAAGCAAGTGGCGATAGAGGACGATGCCGTGATCGGCTTCACCTAAGATTTCCTTGGTCCGGTCGCAAATCGCGCCTTGGGAAATGAAGATCGCGTTATCCTGCGGGTCAACTTCGTTGTCGAGATATTGGAATTGCGGCTGCCCATGCTCGTCGAGTTCCGGGGACGGCATGTGATAAAGCGGCATCTCGTCGGCGGTCTGCGTCTCGCCCTTTTCCAGCGGATGCACCGAATAGTACCATTGCGCCGTGTGGGTCTCGTCCACCGGCACGCGGAAGCGCAGCATATCGGGGCCTTTTTGCGTCGAGGGGAAAACCAGCCAATGGCCGATCTTCCAATCATCGGCAGCTTCGGTCTCGCCCTCCAAGATGCGCCGCTTGATGATACCGTAATCACCGAGATCGAAACCCACCTTTTGATGACGAATACGCTTGCGAATCCGCTCAATGCGCCCGGTGCGCTGGGCGGCGTAAGTGCGAAACACGCCATGCAGCCACTCGACATGTACCGGGTCGAGAATATTCTCCGCCGCCTGCAGCCAATTGCACGCCGTTAAGGTGTAGCCGATCTCGCGCCAGGAGTCCTCCTCGACCAGCAAATCCCAGCGCGGCACCATGGGCGCGGGCTGGGGGCCCAAATAAGCGAAGATCAAGCCGCCCAACTCCTCGGCGGCATAATGCGCCAATTGGATCTTTTCTTTGAAACATTTGTTGAGCGTCTCTTCGAAAGGTTGCTCGACGCACTTGCCTTCGCCGTCGAACTTCCAGCCATGATACGGGCAACGCAAGCCGTCGGCTTCCGGCATGCCATAAACCAGATTGGCCCGGCGATGGGCGCAATAAGCGTCGATCAAGCCGAGCTTGCCCGTCGCATCGCGATACAGCACCAACTCTTCGCCAAGAATTTTTACGAACTTGGTCGGATGGCGCGCCAGCTCCGAAACCGCTGCGATGGGATACCAATAGCGGCGCAACAAATCCCCCACCGGCGTGCCCGCTTTGATCTGTGTCAACCGTTCATTGTCTTCTTCGCTGATCATGTCCGACTCCTACTTGGGTGACCTCTCAAAAAATGCAATTAAATCACATCCAATTTGAGTGGTGAAAATCGCGGATGCCACTCCGTCATGTTCCATTATCAATTATCCATTCTCAATTCCCTTTTCCGCTCCGCGCCAGCGCCTGGTTTACCACCCTCTGCATCGGCTCGGCGTCGATCCACTCTTCTTTCCAAGTCACCATGTACCTGGCACCCTCTTTACGCCGCGCCATCGGCCGCACGTCATTCTTGGAAATATCCAAGCGCAACGAATCGCTGACGCCGCCGTCGCGCTGCACGGCGGCTTGTCCCTCGCGCGACAGCAGCCAATTGATAAAGACCTTGGCAGCGTTGGGATGGGGCGATTTATCGGCCCAAGCGAGGGTAAACGCGCCCGGCTCCAACATGCCGCCTTCTTTCCAATTCCCGGTGTCGACGACGTTTACTTGCAAGCCCTGAGCCCTTGCCTGCAACACATCGTCGCCATTACCGAACAACATGATAGAGAACCGTTTTTGCGCCACCCAATCGATGGCCTGGCGATAATCGCGCGAGACCATCACCACCTGCTCGCTAAACAAGCGGCGCAAAAACTCAGCGCCGAGCTGGGGATGAAAGTAAGCCGCGCGCGCGCCGCTGCGGCCATACCCGGTGGCGCGCGGATCGATGACAACGATCTTGGCACGCCATTTCTCGTGCAACAGGTCCCAGAACGAGTTCAGCTCCGTCGGCGCCACCAATTCGCTGTTATAGGCCACCATGTTGACAGACACACTGCCCACCGGCACAAAAATATACTTGCCCTCGCTGTCAATGTATTGGTGCCTGCCCGACCACCATTTCGACTCGTCTTTGACTTCCGGCAAGATAAACGCGGGCGCGATCGGCTGCAGCGCCTTGGCTTGATAGAGCGCGTAGGGCGAGGTGTTGCCGATGCGCACCACGTCGGCGAGGAATCGGCCGCCGCGCCGCTCGGCCATGATGCGGGTCAGCAGTTCGTTGCCCCTACCCTGGCTGACTCTGACTTTGATGCGCGGAAATCTTTTTTCGAACTCGTTCAAAAAACCAATTTCCCCGAG
>DASSGE010000576.1:0-2285 GCA_035693605.1 Binatia bacterium | reverse complement strand
GACAATCGCTGCTAGTTCGGTCACCTGCTCATAGGGCTCATGTTTCTGTGCTGGTAAATTTGCCGCTTTTGTCGAGACGATCTTGACGTCGCAGTATTCTTTTACCGCCTCGATCTCGGTTTTGATGTAAGTCTCCGACATCTGCGGAAAGTTTTTGAGCACGTAAAGCACCCGGGAGCGTTTCATGACGAACCGCGGATTTTGTCATGGGCCATGGCGCGATAGTGATAGATGCGGCCTTTAGCACGGTATTTCTTTCGTTCGTTGTGCGCCACAGTGTAGACACCGAATTCGAGTATCGCTCGCATTAGATTGGCGGCAATGCTGAGCGCGCTGGATTGCTTATAGATAAGCCGGCTGTGTCCTTGCATTTCATGACGCTGGCGAAAATAACTTTCACTCAAGCGACTCCAGTCGACTTGATGATAGACAATCGATCTCGGCTCATAGCCGATACGACCGCCAAGGCGCATGACTCTTTCGCCAAATTCAACGTCCATCGAAGTTCCCGATTGCCCCGGCCCTATTCGTTCATCGAACAGCCCGCAATTTTGCAGAAACTCGCGCCGCAGGGCCATGTTAGCGCCATTGAGGCTGCGAATCTCGCGCACTTGCGGTCCGGGCTTTTGATAGTAACAAATCGTCCGATAACGGTTAAGCAGGGTGTGCAGCTTCACATCGCTGCTCAATTCCGGTGGAATCAATATTGAGCCCTGCTTGAGCTCGTAAGGGTGGCGAGCGAAGAACTCCGCGGTCACTCGCAGCCAGGACCGTTCCACCGTAACGTCGTCGTCGACAAAGCCGAGTATCTGGCCTTTCGCCAGTGGAATAATCTTGTTCAATGCCCGCGATTTTCCCGGTAGGCGTTCGCGTACATGGCGCCAACGTTCAGGTTCGCGCGCGCGCTGCTCGTCGACGAGCCTTTCAACTGCTTCGGCCACAAGCTCATCGGGGGCGTTATTGGCGACGATGATTTCGTGAGCGATACGGTCGCGCGATTCCATTTGCGCTAAGCTCGACAAGAGCTCGCGCAGCTCGTGGATGCGTCCCTGAGTGGGAATCAAGATGCTGACTTGCGGGGTCATGCTGGCTCAGGAGACTTTCTGAGGAGTCGATAAAGCCGGCATCACTTCGGAGGAGCCTCGGACGGTCTGGCGTGAAGTCTGGACAAACTCACCGAGCATGGCTTCCACTCGGTCGAGATACCTCTCCCAGCTGTACTTCTCCGCCACGGCGCGCGCTTGGCGCGATAGCGAGGGCCAGCGCAAGGGATTGGATAGGCGCATGATCTTGGCCCGTAGTTCCCCGATATCATCGGGATTGTTGAGAATCCCTTCGCGCAGGGCTTCGCCGGCTTTGTCGAGCGCTCCAACCCCGGCCACCGTCAGGACCGGCAGACCGCTAGCCAATCCCTCGAGAACCACATTGCCGAACGCCTCCTGCACTGACGGCAAGGCGAGCAGATCGGCGCCGGCATAGAACTCTTCGACGTTGGACCGCGGTCCGGCAAATATGACCTGCCGGTTTCCCCGCCACGCTTTGCGATAAGATGCCAGTTGGCCGTCCTTGCCGACCACTAACAAGTAGCAGTGCCCCGGGGCATCGTGCTGCCACAACCGCAGCAGGCGATCGAGCCCCTTGCGGCGAAAACCAGTGCCGACAAAGAGCACGATGCGGCCGTCAGCGGGTATGCCGAATTCGGCGCGAATCCGCTTGACGCATTCGGCCCGGCGCGCGGGATGGAAGCGTTGATGATCGACGCCGTTGTGGATCACCTCGATGCGCGATTCGGCAAGCCCGTAGGCTTCGATCATTTCGCGCCGGGTCTGTTGGCATACGGCAATGATCTTCCAACTTCCGGCCGGACTCAGTTGGCGCTTTTCAATCGCTAAGGCCAGCCGGTGGTAGGGGCTAACCTGGTACCATAAAGATTTGACCCAACTGCTGTGCGCCTGCATCTTGGCAAGAAAAGTCTTGTGCGGGCCGCCGCCGCTGCGAAACAGATCCTGGCGCAAGATCCGGTCAAAACTCATCGTGACGTCGCAGCCCACCCGGGCAATCGATTTGGGCGCGAAAAACCCAAAAGTCATTAACCGCGCGGTTCGCGGCCAGGAAAATCCCGGGACGCGATGGCTGTAAACGCCGGCGGGGACCGGTATGGCGAACTTGAGGCAGAAAAGATGCACCTCGTGGCCGCGGTCGCGCAGCCCGAGCGCGGTCTGTAGAAACACTCGCTCGGTCCCGCCTCGTAGATCCAACCTCTTGTGCGCCAAGGCGATTTTCAT
>DASSGE010000575.1:0-10592 GCA_035693605.1 Binatia bacterium | reverse complement strand
TTGCAAAATCGTGTTCGAAGTCGCGGAAGCGACGGTTGTCAATCGTCGTGCCTCGGCTTTTTGTTGTGCTAAATCAAGTTCGGCATTGACGGATCGGAAGGACAGCGCGAGCTCATGATCGTCATCGGCTGCGACCACGGCGGCGTGGAGTTAAAAGATTTTCTGGTTGGCTATTTACGTGCGAAAGGCGCGGAGGTTTGCGATGTCGGTACGCAAGGCCGGGAATCCGTGGACTATCCGGACTATGGCCGGGAAGTCTCTCAGCGGGTGTCGACCGGCCAAGCTGAGCGCGGCGTGCTGATTTGCACCAGCGGCATCGGCATGTCGATCGTTGCCAATAAATTCCCCGGCGTGCGCGCGGCATTGGTGGCGGATCTCGATGGCGCTCGTTCAAGCCGCGAACACAATGATGCGAATATTTTGGTACTGAGCGGCGCCAAGACCGCGCCGCAGACGGCTCAAGAGATCGTCGAGACTTGGTTGGCTACTGCATTTGCTGGTGGCCGACACCAGCGGCGGGTCGATAAAATTACCCGGGTCGAGGAAGAAATCGGCGATCAATTCAACAGTCGGCCCAAACAATAGAGATTCTGAAGGAAAAGTCATGTCATTTCTCAAACAGGTAGACGCGGAAGTATTTGCCGCGATTCAACGCGAAACCCGGCGCTTGGAGGGTAATCTCGAACTGATCGCCTCAGAGAACGTCGTTAGCGAAGCCGTGCTGGAGGCGCAGGGTTCGGTAATGACCAACAAATATGCCGAGGGCTATCCGGGAAAGAGATATTACGGCGGCTGTGAATTCGTCGATGAAGTCGAATTGCTGGCGATCACCCGCGCCAAGGAATTGTTCGGTGCCGATCACGTCAATGTGCAACCGCATTCCGGCTCCCAGGCCAACATGACCGTTTATCTTGCCGTGTTGAAACCGGGTGACAGCTATCTCGGTATGAACCTGGCTCATGGCGGCCATCTGTCGATGGGTAGTCCAGTGAATTTTTCCGGCTTTATTTATCACGTGATTCCCTATGGAGTTTCCGAAAAGTCGGAGATTATCGACTATGACGAGGTCGAACGCTTGGCCAAAGAGCACCGGCCAAAGTTGATAATCGCTGGCGCCAGCGCTTACCCGCGGATTATCGACTACCAGCGCTTTCGCAAGATCGCCGATGACATCGGCGCGTTCCTGATGGTCGATATGGCTCATATCGCCGGGTTGGTCGCCGCTGGCTTACATCCGAGCCCGATTCCCTACGCCGATTTCGTGACAACGACGACGCATAAAACTCTGCGCGGGCCGCGCGGTGGCATGGTTTTGTGCAAAGCGGAACACGCAAAAACGATCGATAGCCGGGTTTTCCCCGGCATGCAGGGCGGGCCGTTGATGCACGTAATCGCCGCCAAAGCCGTGGCGCTCAAAGAGGCGCTGAGTCCGGAGTTCAAAATCTACCAACAGCAGACCGTTAAGAATGCTCAAGCTCTGGCCCAGTCGCTCATCAGTCACGGCTATCGCCTGACCTCCGACGGCACTGATAATCATTTGATGTTGGTAGACTTGCGAAAGTCTGAGCTGACCGGAAAAGTGGCCCAAGAGACGTTGGACAAAGCGCATATCACCGTCAATAAAAATGGCATTCCCTTCGATACCCGATCGCCGTTTGTCACCAGCGGCATTCGCATTGGCACGCCCGCCGTGACCAGCCGCGGGATGAAAGAAGCGGAAATGACCCAAATCGGCGCGCTGATCGCGCGGGCTTTGGACGCGGTAAGTGACGAAGCCAGACTTCGCGCGGTCGCCGAAGATGTCGGCACGCTCTGCAAGAAATTCCCGGTTTATCCGCATCGGCTAGCTTAGCATTCATTGGGTCAATGATGGAGGATCGAGAACAGAGAATGGCGATTGGATTTTCGATCCTCGAGCGTTCCATCCTCCATACTCGAATTTAACCAGCATGAAATGCCCTTTCTGTCATGAAATAGAGAATCGGGTCATCGATTCGCGCTTAAGTAAGGACAACAATATGATTCGCCGCCGGCGCGAGTGTGAGCGCTGCACCCGGCGCTTCACAACCTACGAACGGGTTGAGGAAATGATGCCGCTGGTGGTTAAGAAGGATGGCAGGCGTGAAGGCTATGACCGGGTCAAGATCATCAACGGCCTAAAGCGCGCTTGCGAAAAACGGCCGGTCAGTATCAACACCATCGAAGCGATCGCCGACCGGATCGAACGGACGATTCAAGAGCGCGGCGAAAAAGAAATCCTCAGTTCGGTGATCGGCGAGGCACTCATGCGCGAGCTCCACGATACCGATCCCGTGGCTTACGTCCGCTTTGCCTCGGTGTATAGATCGTTCAAAGACATCGGCGAATTCATGGTCGAGCTCGAGGAGCTCATCAACGAACGCAAGAGCCTGCCACATTCTAAACCCGGTGACTCCCGCCCGAGAAGGCAATAGCGTTGGCTGGGGACGAGGGATCTGAGCAGGAAGCGCGCTATCTGCGCTTGGCCTGTCGATTGGCGCGCAGGGCAGCGGGACGAACCAGTCCGAATCCAATGGTCGGTGCAGTGCTCGTGCGCGGGGGCAAAATTGTCGGGACCGGCTATCACCACTACGCCGGCGGTCCCCACGCTGAAATCAACGCTCTCAAACAGGCCGGCGACAAGGCCAGAGGGGCAACGCTCTACATCACCCTCGAGCCCTGCAGCCATCAAGGCCGGACGCCACCGTGCACGCGCGCTTTGATTGGAGCGGGCATCCGCGAAGTAGTCGCGGGCGCGAAAGACCCTAATCCGCTAGTCGCTGGCCGGGGCTTTCAGCAATTGCGCCGCGCCGGTATCAAAGTTCGATCGGGCCTTTGCCAAGTAGAATCGTTGCAGCTCATCGAACCCTTCGCGAAGTTCATCACTAAACGACTGCCTTTTGTCACGGTTAAATTGGCGGCCACTCTTGACGGCAAGATCGCCACTGCCACCGGCGACGCGCGTTGGATCAGCGGCGAACCGTCGCGTGCGTTGGTGCATCGCTGGCGCAATGAGATGGATGCCGTACTCGTCGGCGCGGGTACGGTTCGTGCCGACGATCCGCTGTTGACATGCCGGATTGCCGGGGGGCGAAATCCCTATCGCGTGGTCCTCGATAGTCGATTGCGGATTTCGCCGGCGGCGCAACTTTTGCGCTTGACGGAGCCTGGCAAAACTATCATCGCGACAACCAATCGGGCGCCGCTCGCCAAAGTCCAGACGCTGGAAAAATTGGGGATTTTAGTTTGGCGCTTGCCCAGCCGCAATGGTCGAGTGGCGTGGCTACCGTTGTTGGGTAAGCTCGCCAACCTCGGAGTGGTGAGTCTTCTGATCGAAGGTGGCGGCGAGGTCGCGGCTTCGGCACTCAAGGCCAAGGTCGTCGATAAACTGGCATTGTTCTACGCGCCGAAGCTCGTTGGCGGCGATGGCCGTGCCATGATCGGCCCACTTGGCGTTGGCAAAATGGCCCAAGCTCTGTCGCTTCGGCGCTTAAACGTGCACCGCTGCGGTGACGATGTATTGCTGTCGGGATATCTATAAGGTGGCTTAACCGATGTTTACCGGATTGATCGAAGATGTCGGCAAAATCGTTGCGTTGCGACGGCACAAGGGTTCGGCGGTACTGACAGTGAAAACCAGATTGCCAGTGCGCAAGATGGTTTTGGGGGCGAGCGTCGCCGTCAATGGTGCTTGTTTAACGGTCGTGAAGAAATTGCCAGGAGCGTTCACTGTCGACATCTCGCCTGAGACCCTGGCATGCACTAACTTGAGCACGCTCAAGCCCGGCAGTCTTGTCAATCTTGAGCAGCCCATGCGTTTGAATGAACGGCTAGGGGGCCATTTGGTCACCGGGCACGTCGATGGAGTCGGTACAATCGCGGCGATTGAAAAACAAGGCGAGTTTACCGTTTTTTCCTTCCAGGTTGCGAATGAGCTTGGGCGATTGTTGGTCTCCAAGGGGTCGGTGGCGGTGGACGGTATCAGTCTCACGGTCAATCAGTGCCGGCGCGCGGGTTTTTCCGTGGCAATTATTCCCTTTACCTTGCAGCACACTAATTTGCAGGGTCACAGGCTTGGTGATAAGGTCAACATCGAAACGGATTTGATTGGTAAATATGTCCACAGCTTCGTGGCCAAACTCAGCTAAGTTTTCGTTTTTAGATTCGTTTATTTAATCATGGCGATCGCGACAATCGAGCAAGGCCTGGACGAAATCCGCGCCGGCCGGATGGTGATTCTGATCAACGAGGACACCCCGGAGGATGACGGTTTCCTGTGCATGGCGGCGGAGAAAGTTTCGGCCGAAAGCATCAATTTCATGATGCATCATGGTCGGGGGATTATCTATGTGACTCTGACGGACGAGCGCGTGCGGGAATTGGGCGTGCCCCTCGTGCCGGAGGAAAATAGCCGGCTGTCGGGGCTTCTATGCGGGGCTGCGTTTTCGGTCAATTTGCCGGGCGTGCATGGCATTTCCGCTCAGGGGCGGGCGCATACGATTCGTTCCGTAATCTCCGACAAAACCAAGCACGAGGATCTGATGGTGCCGGGACATGTTCAACCGCTGCAAGCCCGCAGCGGCGGGGTTTTGGCGCGTTCTGGGCGTACCGATGCGTCGGTGGACTTGTCTCGTCTTGCCGGCTTTAAGCCGGCGGGTGTGATCTGCCAAATTTTAGATGAAGACGGGTCGGTGGCCGCGTTGCCGTCGTTGGAACGGCTGGCCGAGCGGCATGGTTTAAAAATTCTATCGGTGGCGAGCCTGATTGCTTACCGTTTGCGTAACGAGAGTTTAGTGCGCCGCGCCGCCGAGGAAGAGTTTCCCACGCTGCATGGCGGCCATTACAAAGCGATCGTCTATCGCAATGCCGTTGATGGCGCGGAGCATATGGCGCTGGTCAAAGGCGATATTTCCAAAGCCGCCAAGGTGCTGGTGCGTCTGCATTCGGAATGTTTAACCGGTGACGTCTTTGGCTCCGAGCGCTGCGATTGCGGCGATCAGATTCGCGAATCTTTGCGCCGAATCGACGAACTGGGCTGTGGCGTATTGGTCTACATGCATCAAGAGGGGCGCGGCATCGGCCTTACCAATAAGATCAGAGCCTACGCACTGCAGGATCAAGGTCGCGACACTGTCGAGGCCAATATCGAGTTGGGATTCAAAGAGGACCTGCGCGACTACGGCATAGGGGCGCAAATCCTTCGCGACCTGCGTGTCGAAAATGTTTCGCTATTAACCAATAATCCGCGCAAGATTTCCGGTCTGGAGAACTACGGCGTGAAAGTTGTCGAGCGGGTGCCGCTGGAAGCCCAGCCGCTGCAGTCCAATATCCATTACCTGCGCACCAAACAGCATAAGCTCGGTCACATGTTGTCTAACCTTGAAGACAAAAACGCCAAGCGCTGAGCTGAATTTCAATGGCTAACTTTCGCGAAGGAAAGCCGGATGCGCAGGGGCTGAAAATCGGCATCGTCGTCAGCCGCTTCAACGGTTTTGTCACAGAGCGGTTGCTCGAAGGCGCGCTCGACGGCTTTTGCTGCCATGGTGGCGTCGATAATGATTTGACAGTCGTGCGGGTGCCGGGAGCATTCGAGATTCCCATAGTCGCGGCTAAGATGGCTGCCAGCGGCGAGTATGACGCGCTGGTTTGCCTAGGGGCAGTTATCCGCGGCGATACGCCGCACTTCGACTATGTTTGCCAGGCAGTCACTCAAGGTTTGGGAGACGCTATTAAAACGCACAAGATTCCCATTGGCTTCGGTGTCCTCACCACCGACAATGTCCAACAAGCGATGGACAGGGCCGGCAGCAAGGACGCCAACAAAGGTTATGAAGCCCTGCTGGTAGCCGTCGAAATGGTCAACGTACTTCGACAGGTATCTTAAACTTTTCGAGTTCGCCGCCAGCAGTCAATTCGAGCGACCATTGTCACAGGATTCATCGGAGACTACGCCCGCCACCCCGCGCACGATGCGCCGCAAAGGGCGCGAGCTCGCGCTCCAAGCGCTATATCAAATTGAAATTACCGGCGATTCTTCGATCGCTGCAGTGGATTTGTTCCTCCAACATTTTGAAGGGGGTGCCAAGGCCAAAGAGTTTGCCCGCCGTCTGGTTTCTGGTGTGGTCAGCCAGCGGCCGGAACTCGATCGCTTGATCGAGCAATCGACGGAACACTGGAAAATGGAACGGCTCGCCAAAGTCGATCACGAGATCTTGCGCCTGGCGGCGTACGAAGTGGCTTTCTGTCCGGATATTCCGCATGCCGTTAGCCTTGATGAAGCGGTCGAGATCGCCAAAAGATTCGGCGGCGACGATTCGGCGAGTTTTATCAATGGAGTCCTCGACCGCATTGCGCAGACGAGCCGCGCCAAATCCGAATAGGCAATGGGTATGGACGAACGTTATCAAGCGAAATCGATCGAAGAAAAATGGCAAAAACTTTGGGCCGACGGGCTGTCGTTCCGGGTCACCGAAGATCCGCTTAAACCCAAATATTATGTGCTGGAAATGTTTCCCTACCCCTCCGGGCGGATTCACATGGGTCATGTGCGCAACTATTCCATCGGCGATGTCGTCGCGCGCTATAAGCGCATGCGCGGATTCAATGTGCTCCATCCGATGGGTTGGGATGCCTTTGGGTTGCCTGCCGAGAATGCCGCCATCGAGCGTAAAGTGCACCCGCGGGCCTGGACCGAGGAAAATATTCTCTACATGAAGACCCAGCTCAAGCGCATGGGACTTTCATACGATTGGGAGCGCGAGGTCGCCACCTGTCAACCGGAATACTACCGCTGGAACCAATGGATTTTTTTGCAGTTTTATAAGAAAGGATTAGCGTACAAAAAGAGTTCCTTTGTCAATTGGTGTCCCTCATGCGAGACCGTGCTGGCCAACGAGCAGGTGATCGACGGCGCTTGTTGGCGTTGCGACTCTGGCGTGATTCAAAAAGAATTGGAGCAATGGTTTTTCCGCATCACCGACTATGCCGACGAATTGCTCCAAGATCTTGATCAGCTCACAGGTTGGCCGGATAAAGTTCTGACCATGCAGCGCAATTGGATCGGCAAGTCGATTGGCGCCGAGATCGATTTCCCGCTGGTCGGCCACGACGGCGCGCTGAAGATCTTTACCACCCGCCCGGACACTGTTTTTGGCGCGACATTCGTCTCGTTGGCGGTGGAGCATCCGTTGGCGCTACAGGTGGCGTTCGGCACGGCACAAGAAAGCGCGGTCAAACTGTTTGTCGAACGGTTCAAGAACATCAGCGCGGCCAAACGCGGTGCGGAGGAGGGCGAGAAAGAAGGCGTATTTACCGGCGCCCATTGCCGAAATCCGTTCACCGGGGAAAATATCCCGATCTATCTGGCCAACTTCGTCCTGATGGAGTATGGCACCGGGGCAGTGATGGCAGTGCCGGCCCATGACCAGCGCGATTTTGAGTTCGCCAAAAAGTATTCCCTGCCGATTCGCGTGGTCATTCAGCCGCAAAATAAAGTGCTGACCGCTGACGGTTTGACCGAAGCTTATGTCGACGACGGCGTGATGCGTGATAGCGGCGAGTTTTCCGGTATTCCGAATGTCGCCGGCAAGGCAAAGATCGCAGCCTTTGCCGAAGTCAAGGGCATTGGCAAGCAAGCGATTCGTTTTCGCCTGCGCGATTGGGGTGTATCGCGGCAACGCTATTGGGGGACGCCGATACCGATCATTTACTGCGACCGTTGCGGCGCCGTGCCGGTGCCTGAAGAGTGCTTGCCGGTGCAGCTGCCCGAGGATGTGCCGTTTTCCGGCAAAGGCGGGTCGCCGCTGCAAGAAAGCGCGGCGTTCCAGCGGATCGATTGCCCGCAGTGTGGCGGCGCGGCGCGGCGTGAGACCGATACGATGGACACCTTCGTCGATTCGTCGTGGTATTACCTACGCTACGCATCGGCTGACTTCACACGCGCGCCAGTGGATGTCACCCGGGCGCGCTACTGGATGGCGGTGGACCAATATATCGGCGGTGTCGAGCACGCTGTCCTGCATCTTCTCTACGCACGTTTTTTTACCAAAGCCTTGCGCGACATTGGTCTTACCCATGTCGACGAGCCCTTCGCCAACCTGCTGACTCAGGGAATGGTTTCCAAGGAGACGTACCGTTGCAATCAGCACAATTGGTTATTTCCCGGTGATCTGATTGGTTCAGAATCCGAGGGTTGGAGGTGTCCATCCTGCAATCAACCGGTTATCAAGGGCCGGGTCGAAAAGATGTCGAAATCGAAAAAGAACATCATCGATCCGGAGGAGCTGATTGCCGCTTACGGCGCCGACACCGCCCGCCTGTTTACGCTTTTCGCGGCGCCGCCTGAGAAAGATCTCGAGTGGAGCGATCAGGGAGTTGAAGGCGCGTATCGATTCCTTAGTCGCCTTTGGCGCTTGGTCTGCCAGCATCGCGATTTGTGGTCGGCGGCGGAGAATGAAATGGCGGGTGATGCGCCCAATGCCGAACTGCGCGAATTGCGCCGGGCGGTGCATCGAACCATTAAAAAAGTTTCCGACGATATCGACGGTCGATTTCATTTCAATACTGCCATCGCTGCGATCATGGAGCTATTTAATTCGCTAAGCGCCGCCGCTCAGGATCCGGCTAAAAAAGCCGTTGGCGCGGCGATCTTGCGGGAGGGGCTGGAGTCCATCATCATGCTGTTGGCGCCCTTCGTGCCGCATATAGCGAGCGAGCTGTGGGAGCAGTCAGGCCATCGCGAACCTCTCGATCGCGTCGCATGGCCAAGTTATTCCGAAGCTGCTCTTGAAGAAGAACAACTGTTGATCGTCGTGCAAGTTAACGGCAAAGTGCGCGGTAAGATGACCGTGCCGGCCGATATCACTCAAGAACGCATCGAAGCGAGCGCCATGGCCGACGTCAAGGTCATGAGTTTCTGCGACGGCAGGACAATAAAGCGGGTGGTTTACGTGCCGCGCCGTTTGATCAATATCGTGGTGGAGGAGTGACCATGTCAATTGCCTCAATTCGGAACTGGCCTAGTTTGCGACTCTTGCTGGCGAGCGTTGCCCTAATCCAGCTTGGCGGCTGCGGATACCAGTGGGTCGGGCAATCCTCGCTGCTGCCGAAAGATGCCCAGACGGTCTACGTCGAGCCCTTTATCAATCGTAGCCGCGACGTCGGCATGGAAAAGGAGCTGACCTCGGCGTTGCGCAGCGAGTTTTACCGCCGTGGCCAGCTGCGGGTGGTCGATAGACAGGAGCAGGCCGATATCATACTTAGCGGCGTGGTGCGTTCTCTCGAAACTACTGTGGCCTCGGTGAACCGGTACGATGAGGTGCTGCAGTATGAAGCGCTTTTGGTTCTCGACGCGACATTACGGCGGCGCGAACCCAATGAGATTCTTTGGCGCGGCCAAGCCATGCGCTTAACCGAACTGTACGGCGGCTCTCGCGCTGCCGTGGTGACCACTTCTTCCGAATTCAGCACCGGCACACTAAACGCCAATGATGTTAGGAATATGACCGATATTCAGTTGACCGAAAGTGAGCGGCGGGGTGTACGCGACCGGCTGATGGAACGTTTCGCCAAGGAACTTCACCAGCGTGTCATAGAAATGTTCTGAAGCCGCAACATGTTCGGCGACCGGGACAATCACTCATCAAGCCATTGCAACGCGTGGTTTTAGATATTGCACCAGAGCTGAAACAAAATCGGCGGCAAATTGCGTTGCCGCCGAATAATTTATCTTATAAAAATGTTCGGCCGAATCGGCTCAGCTCGCCGATTTGCTGCGCTGGGCGGAGCGGGCAAGACGGGAGAGCCAACGCGATGCGGTGTTTTTCTTGACGATGCCCTTGCTCACGGCTTTACCGAGAGCTTTGTTGACACCTTGAATTTGACTGATCGCCGTCTCCTGGTTGTTAGACTCAATTGCCTGCCGGGCTTTCTTCATCAGCGTGCGCAGTCTCGATTTGATTTCGATGTTGCGCGTGCGCCGTTTCACGCTCTGCCGGTAGCGTTTTTCAACTGATGGATGATCTGCCAATGATTGCCTCCAGTAAGATTTACGTGATCTTTTGTAACATCGGCCATGGTGAGAGTCAACGCGAATGAGTTTTGCGATGCTGAGCTATGATTGCAACGGTTTTGTTCCTCCCGTCAGTGCTGGTTAGCTTTGATTTCGCCTAACAGTAAAATTCTCGACCTCTTGGGCTAAAACCCCGGGCCTGACGTGAGCGATTGAGGTTCGGTACTAGCTCAAATTGCCAACTCTTTAATTTAGAGGTATTTTTTTAGCTGTGAATTTGTGCAAAATGCTGGACCGGGCCATTTTTCGGCCGTGCCATCACCGTTTCATAGAGGTTATCAACATGATATTCACAAACATTGTCGACATTAAGGATTGGTTCTTGTCTTTGCGCATCCGGTAAAACTCTCATGGAGGCGGCAAATCGGTAATCGACACGTTTGCGCTTCCCGCGTGAGCTGCTTGTCATCTGGATTTGCAATCGCTTGCAGTTTCTTGGGTCGAAAAGCTGCTTTGGCGTGAAATAAAATTAGAGGTTTGATAAGGCGCCGGCTGCCGCGTTGGC
>DASSGE010000574.1:0-2034 GCA_035693605.1 Binatia bacterium | reverse complement strand
CCTTTGAAGTTGATTTCTATCGGCGCCACGGCGTTAACGTGACGTTTGTCGGCCATCCGTTGTTAGAGACGGTCTCCGCAGCACAGAGCCGTGAAGCGGTGTTGGAGCGCTTTGGCCTTGATCCATCGAAACGGACCATTGCGCTTTTGCCCGGCAGCCGCCACGGCGAGGTGAGTCGCCATTTGCCAACAATGCTAGCGGCAGCGAAAGAAATGCAGACCAAAGATGACGTGCAGTTCTTATTGCTGCGCGCAAGCACTATCGATGTCGTCGATTTGCGGAAAATGATTGCAGGTGAGACGATTCCCATTATAGAGCAGGATCGCTACGAAGCAGTCGGTGCGGCGGATATGGTTTGGACCGCATCGGGTACGGCGACTCTCGAGACCGCACTTCTATCCCGGCCCATGGTGATCGTGTACCGGATGTCTTGGCTAACTTACTTCATTGCGCGGCTCTTGGTGCGGGTTGAGCATATCGGCATGGTTAATCTGATTGCCGGTAAACGCCTGGTCCCGGAGTTGGTCCAGGGCGACTTCAATCCACCGCGCTTGATTGCTGAAAGTCGTCGTTTACTGAATGACGACCGAGGTCGGTCAGCCGTTGTCGAAGAACTTACTCGCCTGCGCGAGCGCTTGGGTTCTCCCGGCGCCGCTGACCGTGTCGCGGAATTGGCACTTGGAATGATCGCATGAAAAACCGAGCTCGCGTGAAAAACTCACAACCAGTCAATTCGGTGCAGACTTACCGCCGATTGTTACAGTATCTCAAGCCTTATTTGTGGCCGCATTTTGTACTTGCAATGATTTGTATGGTGGGGTTCGGTGTGACCGATGGTTCGATCCCCTTTCTGGTGCAGCCGATTATGGACGGGGTGTTCGGTCAGAAGGATCAAACCACGCTAAATTTAATACCGTTCTTGGTGATCGGCGTTTTTGTGTTTCGCGGGGTAATGCAATTTTTCCAAAGTTATCTCACTGATTATGTCGGCTTGCGCATCATCAACGATGTTCGCAACGCGCTCAACCGCCATTTCCAGTCGCTTTCGCTGGCGTTTTTCTACCGAAACCCCACCGGAACTCTGATTGCGCGGGTCAACCACGACGTGGTCTTGCTGCGTTTCGCGATTACCGATGCGTTGGCCTCTTTTTTAAAAGATACCACTTCACTGGTCGCTCTGGTTACCGTCGCATTCGTGAAGGATTGGGTATTGGCTTCCATTGCATTCATCGTCTTTCCCGCGTCAGTTCTGCCGATCATGCGGCTCAGCCGAAATATGAAGAAGTTTACCAAGCGTGGACAAATAAGGACGGGGAAGCTTACAGTGCTGCTGCAAGAAAGCATTCAAGGCAACCGCATCGTTAAAGCCTTCGGCATGGAAGGTTACGAAGATCGCCGCTTCATGGATGAGAACCGGCATCTATTTAAACAATCGCTGCGCGCTAGCCGGATCAAGTCTGTCGTTGCGCCTTCGATGGAGCTCCTGGCTTCGTTCGGCATAGCCGGCGTTGTTTGGTATGGCGGTTGGAGCGTGATCGCAGGCGGGCGTACGCAAGGTGAGTTTTTTGCGTTCATGGCAGCGATGTTTCTCATGTACGCGCCATTCAAAGGCCTTAGCCGGACTTACACTGCTGTGCATCAGGGCCTCGCCGGTGCCGAACGAGTCTTCGAAATGCTCGACGAGAAACCCGAAATTACCGATAAACCGGACGCCCAGGCCGCCAGGCCGTTCTCGCGCAGGATCGAATTTCAGAATGTGAACTTTGCCTACGCGGAAACCCCAGTGCTAAAGAATATCAACCTCACCGTCGAAGCGGGTCAGATGGTTGCCTTAGTTGGGATGAGCGGCGTCGGCAAGAGTACCTTGGTCGATTTGATCCCGCGTTTTTACGATGTTAACGCCGGGCGAATACTCATCGATGGCGTCGATATTCGCGATGTTACGGTGAAATCACTGCGCGCCCAAATCGGCATCGTTACGCAGCATACCTTTTTATTCAACGATACGATTCGCAACAACATCGCGTACGGCGA
>DASSGE010000573.1:0-2041 GCA_035693605.1 Binatia bacterium | reverse complement strand
CTGCAAACTGACGCTTTTCTAGTTCTCGCCAGGATTTTGTAAATTGGATTCATGCTTTCGTACAATTCGATCAACGCTTGATCGAAGTCACTGTAACGACGAGAAGAAACTCTATTGGACTTGGGTTAGTACTTATGAGAGCAGCCCGCCGCAGGCACGGGTAGTGGAATACTCCCAAGGTCGGCGATCCAGATGCGAATTCGTCGGTTGCGCTCACGGTTGAACCACGGCTAAGTTATGCGGATTACGGACTTCGGATGAGTGCAATGCGGCAATCTACGCCGAATCGACCGGCAGAAATTAAATAGGTCTCCGGGCAAATCGACGCGGCTCAAGCCAGATAACAACTGAACCAAATTTGTCCGCAGCTAGTGAATCCAGTGCAGTAAGTCGCGGATCACCGACCAGCGGGGCTGCTTATCCGCGGCGAATTGTCCCAACACCCAATAGTTATAAAGTTTTTTAAACGTCCCATCGCCCTTTTTAAGTTCCACCAGGGCGTTGACGTAATCGACCAGTTCCCGGTCACCGCGCGCCACCGCGTAGCTCACCGGCAGCGCGATCGGCGGTGGCGGCACCACAACCGTGTATTCCGGATAGAGCAGGCTCCAGGCCGATCCCCCCTCGGCGCTATAAACAAAGCCATCGAAAATTTTTCCCGTGGGTTGAAAAAACTCTTCCGCGGAATTCACGGTCACCAACTCTGCTTTGGGCAGGTGTTCCCGAACAAAAGCGATAAAATAGGGTACATCTAAAACCGCCAGCTTCGGCGCTTTTAGCTCTTTCAGGGCTTCACGGCTGCTAAATTCAGATCGACGATAATCTTGGACCACCAAAGCCATGGTCAGGTCCATGTATGGCGTCGAGAGACTCGCGGCTTCGGCGCGATCCGGAGTGACCACCATTCCCGACATCACGATGTCAAAGTAACCCTCGTTGAGCTGTTGAAATATCTTGCTGCGATCAACGGCTACGAACTCGAGGCTGACGCCGAGAGAACGCGCGAGAATATGCGCCATTTCAACATCCAGGCCGACTAATTCTCCCTTTCCATTAAAGAAAGTAGCGGGACGATTGTCCTCGAGATAGCCGACTCGGATTACACCCCGGGCACGGATTCTTTTCAGCCCCGATGGCGACGCATCCACCGGCAAAGGCGGCGGCGCTGATTTATAAACCTTGGCAGGCCCGCTGGCGAACAAAGGCTGCATTTGGCCGATAATTTTATCCTTGTCGTAGGCGTTCTTAACTGCCAATGAAAAATAAGCCCGCGCGCCGATTACCGCACCCGCGATCAAGCCAACCGTAAGCGCTGTCACGGGAACGAAGCGTTTCCACTGAAAACGCAGCGCCCCTGCCATGGCAAACCCGCCGAGCACCGCCAGCGTGAATAGGTGCATCGCCGACGCCAAAGTGCCAAATTGCGCAACGAAAATCCCCGAGGCGAGGTAAAGTTGCATCATGTCGGCGGGTAGGCGAAGCAGATCAAGCAAAAAAGGCATGGCGGCAACCGGTTTGCCGAAAAAGCTTAACAGACCCGACACGGTTAAATTAACATACCCCGCAAAGCTGATGGCCGTCTTGGTGAACCACGCAGCAAACAGGAGGAAAAGAAGCTGGAATAGCCTGCCGACGTTAGGGAAGTTGAAGGAAATTGGCACGATCACGTCGACGCTACGCTCCGATTCGGCGCTGACGCCTGCGCCTTTTCGCAGCAGTTCCTTTCCGTGTTCAGTCAGCATCGGTATGACGATCAGCAAATTGTCCGTCGCGAACGCCATTAACAGCGCGTCTTTGGTCGCCCAGACGATCTCCCGGTAACCGAGCGGTGTCACGAGCATGATGAACGCCGGGAGAACGGCAAACGTCATCAACAGGGTGGCCAAAATGTCGGTGACGATATAGACCTGCAAGCGGCTCAATTGTTCGAGATTCATGGTGCCGGCCGCGCTTGCGGCAATCGCGAAAATACCGAGCGGGGTGAGTCTGGAGACAAACTTCGTGACCCGCTTGAGTGCGTCTTCCAGGACATCAAAGGCGG
>DASSGE010000572.1:0-4315 GCA_035693605.1 Binatia bacterium | reverse complement strand
GCATGTCCAACAGCATTTTCGCCGACAAGTACTGCCGGTGCGAGATCACACAACCCCAGGCAGGGCGCACTCTCGACCGTAAACCCGCCATCGGGAGTAATGTCACCCAATTCAGTTTTCAGGTCATGACACAGCGCCTGGGTCACTGATTCGGCACCGGCAAGCGCGCATATCGGCGCGCTGCATACACGCACGATTGTCCGGCCCACCGGGCGCCGATGAAACATCTCGTAAAAATCGATGACGCCGCCAACGTCGGCGAGCGGCACGCCAAGCGCGCGGGCAACTTCGGCTGCGACGGGCTCTGGAATCCAGCGGAAGATTCGCTGCGCAGCATGCAAGGCCGGCAAAAGTGCAGCGCGGCCGTGCGGCGCTAACCCGGCAAGGATTTGGCGTAAAGCGCTTAGTTCACTATCGGTCATTGAGTCTTCCAGGCGTTGGATAGTTTACGTACGTTGCGCAATGGCTGCAGAGCCATTTGGCAACGAACAACCGTAAGGTCAATCGTGCCCGACTTGTGCACCGTCTGCAAGCCGTCGTTTGAAGTGAAAAAACCAGTCGCCAGTAGATTCAGAGTTGACGCACAAGGAATGGTTGACGTGGTCGGAGTGCAATCGCAGCCGAATAAATTGACTAAGCCCAGGGCGGACGGGTTAGTGCCCGCGCAATCTGCGCCAAGCATGACAAATAAAAAAACGGGTTTTCCGCCACGTCTTTTGTGCTTGGCGCGCGACATTGCTCATTTCGGCGCTAGGGATTATACGGATGGTCGAGTGCCGCTTGTTTCATTTGCGCGTGCAGATCGACCATCGTCATGGCGCAGTATTCGAGGGAGTAACCGGCGCGAAACTCGACACTCTCCTGCAAAGCACGCGTAAGCACCGTGCGGTTGAAGGCGCCATGACCCATCGCTTCTTCATCGCTGCTGCCGAGCTTGTGGGTGTCCATGTCCGCTTCTTCATGCGTCGAGAAATAGACCGCGTCTGTTTTGCTAAACCCGTAGTGGGTCGTAAGAGCATTGAACCACTGACCCGACCACATCGACAGCGATTCTTCGAAGACGTGCAAGCCCCAGAGTTCAACAATCGAGCCGTCGATAAAAATCTTATGGCAAAAATCGTTGATCGCTCGGGCTGCGGGTAGATAGGGATCTTCGAGCATTTCCTTCTTGTTCAAGCCCATTTTTTCGGCCGTTTGCAGCAGCACCAACACATGACCCGGCGCTTTGGGAGAGATCAGTTCATCGGCGATTTTGGCGCAAAACGGTCCTAACAGGTCGAAGTGGCGCACGAAGAACGGCAGATGCGTGTAATAGGAGACGGCATTGAGCGCATTGACTTCCAGAGAAAAGTGGCCCCAGTTTTTAAAAAACTGGCGCATCACCGGCATCGGTAATGTGCCTTCGCGCAGCTGGGTCATGAAGCCGCCCTGATAGATTTTTTGATGAGCGTATTTGTAAAGCGCTTTATACAGATGATCGACGTATTCTTTGGCTTCCTGTTCGCTCAATTTTTCGCCGGCTTTGGGTTCTTTCATGGTACAACTCCGATTGCGGGAAGGATCGAAAAAGACCCTCTGGTGTTATCATCCGAATTTTGGCGAGTCAAGGTAAGTAGTCGAATTGCAATGGCGTTACAGTCCTATAAGATGAGGCCATGGCAACTCAATCGAGCCAGGAATTAGAAACCTTTGCCAATCCGCGGCCGGGTCGAGAATTTGAAATCAATATGGAGTGCCCGGAGTTCACCTGCGTCTGCCCCAGAACCGGCCAGCCGGACTTCGCCACGATTCGTATCACCTACGTACCCGATAGGCTTTGCATCGAACTCAAATCGCTTAAGCTTTACTTGTGGTCTTACCGCAACCAAGGCTCGTTTCATGAAGCCGTCACCAACAAGATCCTCGACGATTTGGTCAATGCCTGTCAGCCTCGCAGAATGACCGTGACCGGCGATTTCAATGTGCGTGGCGGGATCCACACCACCGTGACGGCGACCTATTCGCAGAATTAACCGCATATTCCTTTTGCGGTCTGATGGTGTGGCGAATTTTTGTTCGCCACACAGACTGTGAATAAGTTGTTTACAAACTGTTGCCAGATTTTTCACAAAGGCCGCGTCGCGTCGCTAGATAGTTCATCTGACCGAATTGCACAAAATCTGAGCGCTCGATTGACCGAAACGAGTTCGCTGAGCGGAAAAAATTTTTCTTGCTTTTTAATTTTTATAAACTTAGATTTGTGAAAAATTTTTTTCCGGTAAGGTACTTCGCTCCCATTCGTTCTAGCAGTTCGAAAACAGACCATGGCTGCCTTAGAAGATAATCTGCGCAAGATTCCACCGCAAAATCTCGACGCCGAGTCTTCGGTATTGGGCGGTATCTTGATCGAGAATGACGCGGTTAACATCGTGCTCGAGACCTTGCGTCCGGAGGATTTTTATCGCGAGTCGCACCGCCGCATCATGCGCGCCATGATCGAGATCACCGATCGCAGTGAGCCGGTGGATCTGATCACCCTGAGTGAGCACCTTAAAAGCAAAAACGAACTGGAATCGGTCGGCGGCACTGCCTATTTGGCTTCGCTCGCCGATTTCGTGCCGACGGCGGCCAACATCGCCTACTATGTCCGGATCGTTCATGAGAAGGCGATTCTGCGCAATCTGATTTCGACGGCCACCGAAATCGCCACCCGCGGTTATGACGAGCAGGGAAATGTCGATGAATTTCTCGATACCGCGGAAAAAGTCATTTTCGACATCTCGGAACAAAAAATAAAACAGTCCTTCGTCGCGGTCGGCGACATGATCACTGATACGCTGAAGACCATCGATAAGCTTTATCAGCGCAAGGAAATGGTCACCGGCGTTCCCACCGGCTACGAGGACCTGGACAAAATCACCGCCGGTTTGCAACCTTCGGACTTGATTATCGTCGCCGGCCGACCCGGCATGGGTAAGACCGCATTCGCCCTCAACATTGCAACAAACGCTGCCTACGCCGGCGTCGGCGCCGCGGTTTTTTCGCTCGAGATGGGTAAAGAGCAGTTGGTGTTGCGCATGCTTTGTTCCGAGGCTCGGGTCAATAGCTCGAAAGTTCGTTCCGGCTACCTGGGCGAGCGCGACTTTCCGCAGTTGGCTAGGGCCGCGGGCAAGTTGCACGAGGCGCCCATTTACATCGACGACACGCCAGCGATTTCAGTGCTCGAGCTGCGCGCCAAAGCACGCCGATTATTGCGCGATCGCTCGAAGAAAGTCGGTCTCATCGTCGTCGACTATTTGCAGCTCATGCGCGGCATGGGCCAGGCCAATAACCGCGAGCAGGAAATTTCAGAAATCTCCCGGTCATTAAAAGCGCTCGCCAAAGAGCTGCGCGTTCCGGTGATTGCGCTTTCACAGCTCAACCGCCGCGTCGAAGACCGCTCCGAGCGCCGCCCGCAGATGTCTGACCTGCGCGAGTCCGGCGCGATCGAGCAGGACGCCGACGTGATTATGTTCATCTACCGTGATGAGGTATACAACAAGAACAACGACGACGTAAAAGGCAAAGCCGAAGTGATAATTGCCAAACAGCGCAACGGTCCCACCGGGTCCATAGATTTAACGTTCATTGGTGAATTCACGCGCTTCGAGAACTACACTGAGCGCGATGATTACGACGGCCGTGACGAGATGGATGAGGCGTAAGCGCGAGAAGTACCGCATCCTCGGTTTGCCAGTTATTTGCGGGTGCGTGAAGAGTTTTAACGAGCTCCTTTGTCAGTGACTTTGGTCCTGCAACTTTGACGAGTTTTACTTCGAATCCGAGATCTTGCGGCAGCGCACGAAATTCACCATTTTCATGCTCATCACGACTTCGCGCTTCTGATTCAGCACTTCGATAAACGTCCGGACGATGCCGCGGTCGGGGCGGGACTCGGAACGGCGGGCTTCGATGACCGTCGCACGCACCGAGAGTTTGTCGCCAGGAAATACCGGTTTGTCCCAGCGCAGTTCGTCACCACCGGGGGAGCCCAGATTGGCAACGCTAGAGAGATAATTTTCAGTGTAGAGACGCATCATCAGCGCGGCGGTGTGCCATCCGCTGGCGATTACACCGCCGTAAATGCTTTTCTTCGCGGCTTCTCTGTCGGTATGGTAGGACAGCGGCACGAAGCGTTTGCCAAAATCCAGGACTTCTTGTTCATCGACGCCGATGGAGCCGAACTCGTGTACGGCGCCGACAATGTAATCTTCAAAAAAACGGTTGTCTGGGGTTGCAGTGAAATTCAAGGCACTCCTCGCGCGTCGTTTAGTTTGAGTATCCGACGCGATAATTT
>DASSGE010000571.1:0-3546 GCA_035693605.1 Binatia bacterium | reverse complement strand
GCTCGACCGCTTCGATGGCGGTATGATCCATGATCTCCAGCGCTGCCGGAATGATTCCCGCCGAGGTGATATCGACAACGGTTGTGGTGGCGTCATCCATGGCGTCGAAGATGGCGAGCAGGGTGCGGACGGATTCGCGTGTCGGCATGAGCTTGACGGCGATTTTCGTCACGATCCCCATGGTGCCTTCGGACCCGACAAAAACACCGCAGAGATCGTAGCCTGGCGTGTCCGGGACTTCGCCACCAAGCCAGACGACCTCGCCGTCGTCGAGAACGACTTCGACGCCTAATACATGGTTGGTCGTCACGCCATAGGCGAGCGTGTGCGGACCGCCGGAATTATTCGCCACGTTGCCGCCGATGGAACAGGCGGCCTGGCTGCTTGGGTCGGGGGCGTAGAAAAAGCCCTCGCCGGTGACGGCTTTCGTGACATCGACGTTGATCACCCCGGGCTCGACGATGGCGAGGCGATTTTCTAAATCAACTTTGAGGATGCGATTTAACCGCGACAGCGACAGAACAATGCCGCCTTCGGCGGGCACCGCGCCGCCCGCTAAGCCGGTGCCCGAGCCGCGCGGCACGATCGGCACGTTCGCGCGCCGGGCCGCCTTGACCACCGCGGCGACTTCTTCGACATTGGCCGGCACGACGACGATCTCCGGCATGACCTGGAAAATCGACCCGTCCTGTTCGTAGACGATGACATCTTCTTTAGCGATCAGGACGTAGTCTGCGCCGACCATCGCATGCAGTTCGCTTATCAGCTGATCGTCTATCACGGTTGGAGCGTAGCGGAGAGCAGATTGAGGTGTCAACGGGCGGGGTCGAGCAAATTAATCAACATTGACGAGGTTTGACTAAGTGTATATAAGCGGAAAGCTATTTATGACGATCGCCTAGGGGGAAAAGTGCATGACTCAATCGAGCGTTGAACATCAATTGGTTGGAAAAGTCTCTCGGCGCAATGTTTTGAAAGCCGCGGTTGCGGCCGGCGGCGCAGCCGTGTTGGGATTGCCCAACATTGTAAAGTCACAGGGCGTTACTTCAATGCGCTGGCAGAGTACTTGGCCGCAGAAGGATATTTTTCACGAATTCGCACTGGATTTTGCCAAGAAGGTTAACGACATGACCGGCGGCGAATTAAAGATCGAAGTGCTACCCGCGGGGGCCGTGGTTCCGGCGTTCGGTCTTCTGGAAGCCGTATCCAAGGGAACTCTCGATGGCGGTCACGGAGTGTTGGTTTATCATTACGGCAAACAAGCGGCGCTGGCGCTCTGGGGTTCAGGCCCGGCCTTCGGCATGGATGCCAACATGTTGCTCGCTTGGCACCGCTATGGCGGCGGCAAAGAGCTGCTCAACAAGCTTTACAACTCCATCGGCATGAGCGTGGTATCTTTCCCCTATGGTCCGATGCCGACTCAGCCTCTAGGATGGTTCAAGAAACCGATCACCAAGGCGGATGATTTCAAGGGACTGAAGTTCCGTACCGTCGGCATCTCCACCGATGTTTTCACCGGCATGGGTGCGGCAGTCAACGCGCTGCCGGGCGGCGAGATCGTGCCGGCGATGGACCGCGGCCTGCTCGACGCGGCCGAATTCAACAACGCCTCATCGGACCGTGTGCTCGGGTTTCCCGATGTTTCAAAAGTCTGCATGCTGCAGAGCTATCATCAAAACGCCGAGCAGTTTGAAATTATGTTTAATAAGGGCAAATACGATAGCCTCCCAGGAAAGATCAAAGCGGTTATTGAGAACGCTATCGAAGCGGCCTCGGCCGAGATGTCGTGGAAGGCCATCGACCGCTATTCGAAAGATTATATCGAGATGCAGACCAAGGACAAAGTGCGATTCTATCAGACGCCGCGCTCGGTCCTGCAAAAGCAGTTGGAGGCCTATGACGCGGCCGCCGCCAAAAAGGCCGGAGATAATCCTTTGTTCAAAGAAATTGCCGATTCGCAACGCGCCTTCGCCGCAAGGGCTGTGAAGTGGGAACTCGATACCGTGGTCGAGCGCCGCATGGCTTACACCCACTACTTCGGCGGGAAACGCTAAACTGAATCTTTGTGATTATTACCAGCCATCCGGCATGTGCTGGATGGCTGGTTTTTTTTCGTTTGATGAATGCGCAAGCTCTGATTCATAACGCCGACCGGATCAGCTATTGGACGGGAAAGCTGTTCGCTTGGCTGATTGTCGTCTTGACCTTCGTCGTCTCGATCGAAGTTTTTAAACGTTATATTTTGAACGCCCCGACGGCATGGATTTTCGATCTGAACAATATGCTTTACGGCACGCTGTTCATGATGTGTGGCGCTTACACGTTGGCCCTGGCGGGTCATGTGCGCGCCGACTTTGTTTATATCTATTTGAAGCCGCGCTCCCAGGCTTTATTGGATCTAATTCTCTATTTCCTTTTTTTCTTGCCTGGCATTCTGGCGCTAGCTTACGCCGGGTTTGGTTACGCCGCGGAGTCCTGGCGTATTGCCGAGCATTCTACGGTTACTGCAGATGGACCGCCGGTTTATCACTTCAAGACGGTCATTCCGATCGCCGGCACTTTGGTTATGCTGCAAGGATTGGCCGAGATCGTGCGCTGCTTCGTATGCCTGCGCACCGGCGCCTGGCCGGCTCGTTTAGAAGATGTCGAAGAGATTGACGTCATCGAGACCCAGCTTTCGCATAGCGAGTTTATCGACGAAGAGTCACGCCAGGCTACCATGAAGTCGGCCCATGCCATCGATGAAGCGGCGCGGCACCGCAGTTCCATGGACATCGAGGAGCAGAACAAGCCATGAGCGATCCCGTCCTTGGCTTAATCATGCTCGGGCTCATCGTCGGCGCGATCATGATGGGTTTCCCGACCGCGTTCACACTCATGGGGCTCGGCATGATCTTCGGCGCCATCGCGTTCTGGGATCCAAGCCAACACTGGTGGCAGAACCGCATCTTCGATTTGATGGTGCAGCGCACCTATGGCGTCATGGTCAACGATACGCTGCTGTCGGTGCCGTTGTTCGTCTTCATGGGCTATGTGATGGAACGGGCGGCGCTGGTCGACCGAATGTTCCACAGCGTTCAGTTAGCGTTTCGCCGGGTGCCGGCGTCACTCGCGGTGACAACGTTGCTGGTGTGCGCGTTCTGGGGAATTGCCTCCGGTATCGTCGGCGCGGTGGTTGTCTTGATGGGCGTCATCGCCATGCGGCCGATGCTCAACGCCGGCTATGATGTGCGTCTGGCGGCGGGTGCGATTACCGCCGGCGGCACACTCGGCATTCTCATACCACCGTCGGTCATGTTGATTGTTTATGCAGCCGTCGCCGGCCAGTCCATCGTTAAACTTTATGCTGCGGCGATGTTGCCAGGGTTCTTTTTAACCTTTTTATATCTAGTCTACATACTCGGATGGGCGATCATCGATCCCAAGATTGCGCCCGAGCTGTCGCCCGACAAGTATCGTTTGATTGTGCCTGAGTGGCTGCAGCGTCTCGAACGGGGGTCCAAGAAGAGGGTGTTCGGCGGCCTTTTTGCTTCGTTAATTCATCCA
>DASSGE010000570.1:0-7346 GCA_035693605.1 Binatia bacterium | reverse complement strand
TCATTCCGAGCAGGGCGAGGAATCTTTTTTTGGTCAGATGCAAGAATGGATTACTCGGCTTCGTCTCGAAATGACAGCTGCGACGGAGTTTCCAATTACCCAGTGCGTTCGCCTTCGGCTTAACAGATGCCGCACCTTGCTTACTTAACAGTGCTCGGTGCGATCCGTTTCAACCGCGCGGTCCGACGCGCAGCGGCCGAACACGCGCTCGAGATAGTCGGGAACTACCCTTCCATGACCGGCCGCTCTTCAATTTGCGCTTGATATTGCGCCGCTCGTCCTGTTGATCACTAGGCGGATCGCAATTGTCGATTGCCGGCGCCGTCCGGCCGACAGCCAAGATACCACGGCGAATATAGCCCGGTTCCAGATCTAGCGTTTCGCAAACGTCTTTGAATGAAAATGGCAGCGAATCGTCTTCGGCGAATATCCATTTTTTTGCATCCTGGTAAAGGCGAATTGCCGAACGCCTAGCCGACTTCTGGTACTTCCAATAACATTCGATGGCGTCGCTCAGGACGGCGAGCATCAGCTCGCGTTCGGCACCCGCTGGACCGTTTCTAGCGCTCGAACCGAACAAGGACTCCGCAACGACGGGATCAATGCCGACAACTTTCGCAAACTCGCTCATGATTATTCCTCTCGCTGTGGGACACTATTGCAAGGGCGCCGTTGACTTCGCGCCCAGGATTTAAACAAGCGTTTGTAATCTGTCCGAAATAACTCAGGCAGCGGCCGTGCGAGGTGGCGAGCGACTGGAACGAAGAGACAGGAGCGGTGAGCGAACAAAATACTGCTGGCGCACGTTGCGGACGAAGGTCAAGTAAAATCCCGGCGTAAACAGCCGACTGCCGACCGCCAACGAGAGCTGCAGAATATGCGCCCAACCGCTCTTGGAGGAATGTTCCTGTTTAAAGATCTTGGCACCAACGGAACGGGTCCCAAACAGAGGATGACGATCGTCAAGTTCCGGTTGGCCAATGAGGTGCAATAGCAGGAAGAAGGGCAAGGCAAACACAATCATACGTGCAAGGACGTAACTCGCCTTCCCCACCTGCGCCGTTGTAAAACGGACCTTCATGCGCGACGAAAGATATATGACCGTGGTCAGACCGTCAAGAAGGGGGGACTCTAAAACTGATCAGCTCGACAAAGTATGTTCCTAAGCGGAATTCCCAGGCAGTGAAGCAAAAACGCCAGCCTCTCCCCCATTGGAAGAGGCTGGCGGATGGCGAGTCACCTGGAAACAGCCCAGCCGCTATCACGTGATAACGCCGGCACCCGCGGTTTCGGAACTACGCATCCGAACCGACTTTAGGCCGCCAACGATCGAATTTGCCTTCTAACCGATCCAGTATTTCGGTGCAAACCATACCTGTGATAGCAAAGATCAGCACCCCGACAAATACCTTATCAGTCTGAAACGTCGCCCCGGCTACTGTGATCATAAAACCAATCCCAGCGGTGGCGGCATAGAGTTCGCCGACCATGACGCCGATTAACGCCCGGCCAACCGCCAGCCTCAACCCGGTAAGGATAAACGGCACGGTCGAAGGGAGGACGACGGTTTTAAAAATCTGCCATTCCGAGGCGCCAAAGCTTCGGGCAGCAGTTAGCAGATTGTGCGGGGTGGTCTTCACACCGTCGCGGGTATTGATCAGCAGCGGAAAGACCGCGCCAAGAAAAATAATGCCGACCTTGGAGAGAATGCCTATACCCAGCCAGATGATAACCAACGGCAAGAGCGCAACGCGCGGCGTCGCGTTCATCGCATTGACAAACGGATCACAAATATAGGCGAATTTTCTATACCAACCGATGGCGATGCCGAATGGGACGCCGACAATGATGGACAAAAAATAGCCCCAGGCGAACTCGATGCCGCTAACCCTAAGATCGTTCCAGATCTCCCCCGAAGTGAATAGCTGCACCGCAGCTTTCCAGATCAGGGAGGGCGCGCTCATGAACATGGGATTGATGAGCTGAAACGTCGAACCGACCAGTTCCCATATCGTCAGAAAAATTACGACCGACGCCGTACCCAGGATCTTTTTTTCCTGGTTAAGATAGAATTTATAGAGCTTAGATGCTTCCGCGACTCTAACGTCTAACAAGACTTCTTCTTGCGCCGATTGGTCCGCCATGGTGATCCTCCTTTTCGGGTTAACGCTCTTTACGCCTCACAACTCCTTGTCCGTGCCACCGAATCACAAGATTTGATCGGCGATTCAGGTTAATCGTGCCCGTATATTCAACCGAACAGATCCCAAAAAAAAAGCCAGCCTCTCCCTCGCGGGATAAGCTGGCCTGCCGATCTGCTGGTCGCCTCGTCAGGCAACCGTCGAACTGGCTTACCGCTTATTGCAGCAAATAAAAAAGCCGACCTGATGTTTCCATCGCAAGGTCGGCCTCCGCCCCAACTGATTACCCTTTGCTGTCGGCAATCCTTTGAGCCGTCTGCAAATCTGGGGAAACCTTAATTCTGACCTGGAATAAAGTCAAGGCCTATTTTTTACGCAGAAGAGTTTTCTCCAAGTCGGACTCCAAGGCAAAAACAATGATCCGTTCACTGCGACCGGCGCTTATGTCTGTATAGAGACTGAGCGGCTGGATCCCGCAGATATCGCCAATAACCTGGAAGAGAACAGGCCGGGCATTTTTTATCAACGTGGTACGAAGCATTTTAATCAGGTCGACCCCTTCAGAGCTTTTGGCAAGCTGTTGCTCCGCCTGGGTCAGCACGCCCTTGAGTCGCACCAAAACCATATCCTCGACAATGAACGAGCGAACCTCCTTGGGGCCGCGGCCCATATACTCGAGTTCAAATTTCACCATCGCTTCACTGATTTCCGCTTCGATCTCGCCCTTCGTTTTCATCGCGGTGTTTTATCCTGTCGGTGACTGGGAAAATGGCTTCCTCGGGTCTACGTCCGCTACGGATTAAGACCGGTCAACTTTCTCTGCACTTCGTCCATAATCGCCGGCCAGACGCCGCGCTCTTTATAAAACTGCACGGTAGCCGGGTGGTAGGGAATCGTCACATCCACGTCCACCGCTCGTTGCCGCGTCCAGTCTTTGAAGCTCGGATGGAGCGGCAGCAGCTTGTCGATATTATCCCAAATGTTCTTGAGGATCGTCTGCACGACGCGCTCGTTGGCGCCTTTGGCGGTCGTGAGATAAATATCGTAGGCATTGACGCAGGTATCGTCCGAGATCGCCGCCGCTTGGCCGCGTTTGAGCCACTGGGGATAATAGCCGGGCACGGCGGCGCGTAGACGTTTCTCACCCTGTGCGGAACAGTCGAGCGAGAGATGGCGCACGCCGATCGCAGCATCAGCTTCCTTGACTTTAGCCGAATCGATAGCGTGCAGCGCAACGTCGGCCCGGCCTTGGATGAGCGCGTCGACACCTTCGTTGGCGCCCGGCACGGGTATTATTTTTACGTCGTCAAATTTCATCCCAGCGCCGGTGAGAAAGCCAAAAATATTGTACCAATTGGCGAGCTGCGCCGGATACTCGCCGGTTAATCGTTTGCCGCGAATATCCAGCACGCTCTTCATTGGCGCATCCTTGCGCACCAGCAGCGCCGTCATCAAGATTGCCCCGCGCATCACCAATCGCACATTCGGCGTGTGCCGGAATGGATTGCGCCCGCCGATCTTCAAGCGTTCCGGACCCTGATACGATAGCGCCATATCAACTGCGTTATTGATGCCAAAATCGACTTCGCCGCTGTCGAGCAGCGGCAGAAACGTGCTGGTGCCGGAGTAAGGCTGCACCACCATCTGAAACGGCGCCCCTTCACTGGCCACCTTGGAAAGCCCGCTGGCCAAAGCGTAAAACACCGTCCCGGGAGGATTAGAGCCTACCGTCACCGAACGCGGTAACGGCTGCGCATCGGCGATTGCGCGTAGCCCAACGGCGAAAAGAAACAAAACCGAAAGAAACCGCAAAGACCGACATAGCGTCGAAGCCATGAGTTCCTCCTCGAATGCGCGATTTTTATAGATAATGACCACGGGGTGTCAAGGCGAAAAAAGCAGGCTTTATACCGATTCTCTTGAATGGCGTCGGTCATTCCTCTGTTCCACAATTTAGCCAAAGCGAGTAAAGACCGCGAACATCCATTGCCTAACGAAATAGTGATTTCGCCGCGCCGCTTACCAAGGCTAGATAAATTCCGAAGAGCAGCAGCGTGATCAACAGATTCCTTTTCCAATGATCACTCAAGGCAATTCCGAATGGCAGCCCCACGAGAAAACCAATGATATGTGCCACGTAGGCGACCTGCGGATCGTAGCCGGGTATCCGGCTTTTTTCGTAGACGATGACAACGTTGTAGACAAAGTAGATGACCGCGATCAATCCCTGCGGCGCGAGAAAAAGCCAGGAGAATTTCAGCGGTCGCACAAGCATCACGCACCCTGCCAGAGCGAAGATCGCCGCCGACGCACCGAGCATTCCCGTAGCACGCGGCAAATAGCCGAGGCCGAGAATGAAGCCAGTGAAGCCGCCTATGAAAAACACCAGCAGAAGCTGTCTTGCTCCGATGGCTTTTTCCAATGTATTGCCGAAGACGAATAGAAAAACTATGTTGCCGACCAGGTGTAAGATGTTGGCGTGGACAAACAGGGCCGCAATCAGAGTCCAGACTCTGCCCTTCTCTAGATTGTTAAGGCTGAAGATAAGGTTTGTTTGGGCAAACGCCGGGTCTTGCTGCCATGCCCAGACACTGGCCCCGATGCAACCGAGCATGAGCAGCGAGGTAGTCTTCAAGGAATTGGGAAGCAGCCGAGGTCAGCCATGATCAGTTTGGGAATTTGATTTGATTGATTCCAGAGCAAGGACCAGCGCCAGTGAACTTCTAAATATGACGACTTCTTTTTTTCCCGATTTCTCGTACTAGCCGGATTATGGACCAACTTCACATCGCCAATATCTTCTGAAAGTCTGACTGTATCCAAAACGCAACGCGATGGACGTGCCTTTTCGTTGCCGGAGGCATGGTCCATCGCTGCCACGATATAAGCGACTTCGCGATCGTAAACCGTTTTCCCAAGCCACTTGAGAACAGGCAAATCCTGTTATCCGCGCGCCGCAACGGTCGGTCTAGCGCACCGGGAGTGGCGCGGGACCCGAGAGCATTTTATACATCTCGATCAATTCAGCGTCACGTGGGGTGTCGCGAATCGCTTTGGCTAATTCCTCAGGCATCAAGGGATCGGCATCCTCACCGACAACCTTGCGGTATTCGCGGTGAAAATCGGCGTCCTTGAGCGCCTTGCGCATCGCTTCCTGTACGACCTCGATTCGATCTTTGGGTGTTCCGGGAGGCATGACGTAGGGTGAGCCTGTCAGTCTGAAGGTTCGCGACATGGTGAGAAGCTTAATTTCTTTTTCAGATTTGGCGAAGCTCTCGATCTCGGGGAGGTGGGCGAAGCGGGGCGGTTTGACTCCCTTGGGAACCTCCAAAGCGGCGTGAAAATCCATCAGTCCTTTTTCCAGCCAATCAGGATTGCGCTGCCAGACCGAAGCCGAAGTGTTGGCCCTGGCATCGACTTCGCCGCGCAGTAGAGCAACATCGAGTTCGGGAGCGGCGTAGCCTGGGATAAACTTCGCATCCCTTAATCCCAGATAGTAGGCAAATAAACGCGACGCGACGTAGGCGCTGTGCCCTACCGGCCGGGCCCCGACTCTGACGCCCGAGGCGGCGCGGAGCTTCTCCAAATTGCTCAGGCCAGCGTCCTTTCTGGTATAGAATACCAGGTGGCTGGTGCTTTCCGGCGAACCCAGATAGGCGAATTTATCGACGTCGTACATCACGCCGGTTTCGCGCAGGATGCTCAGTGAAATCACGCTGCTGCTGAACGCGCCGATGGTAAGCCCATCCGGCCGCGCGATTCGGGCCATATGGTTTCCGACCTGTCGACCACCGCCGCCGTCCATGTACTCGACGACGATCGCCGGATTGCCAGGAATGTATTTGCGTAGAAACGGAACGAGCGATTTTACCCGGCCATCACCGATTCCTCCCGGCGCGGTGCCCGCGACGACCGTTATGGTTTTCCCCTGATAAAATGGCGCTTGCGCAAAACCGCGATCACATGAAAGCACCACGGACAAGATTAGCGTACGGAAAACCGCCCTCTTGCCGACCACACCACGAGTAATCACAAATAACCTCCCTATCGTTTTGTCACTGATATCTCGGTCCGGCACAGACAGCAAAAACTCGATTGTTCAGACGCTGGCAATTACTCGGTTGCCAATTTATGCCCGGCGTCATTCACTCTGTTTAGCGGCTAAAACCGCCGGATAAACTCCAGCACGGTGCGATTGAAGGCCTCGGGCTGCTCCCAGTTGATCGAGTGGGAGGCTTCGGGCAGAACGACAAACTCGGCGCCGGGTATATGAGCCAATTGCCGGCGCATGACCCAGGGCGGCGCTTGCAGGTCTTGATCTCCGGGCATCAACAACGTCGGCACACGGATTGTCGCAAGCTTGGCGAATGTGATCGTCTGGCGTTGAGGTTGCGCTGACACACCTTTCTGTATCGAATTGTCATGAATCTCGAGCCAGAGTTTGAGCCCCTCGGGATTGGTCGCCATGTAGCCCATGCTCACTTCACGAAACTCAGGCGGCCAGCTGCGAAAATTCGGCAGCGAAGTCTTTTCGCGCAATTTGCTCAATTCCTCGTCAACGATCGCGCCGCCGCTGGCGGCGACCACCAAACTTCGCAAGCGCTCCGGATGCCAGAGCACGTAGTCGTACGCCGCGAAGCCGCCGCCGGCGACGCCGACGAGATGAAAACGATCGAGTTTTAGATAATCCGTCAACGCGTGAAGATCTTCCGCGATGGTGCCGGGCTGAGGTCCGCTTTCTGGATCGGCGGTGCTGCGGCCCCAGCCGCGCCGGTCGAAAGCGATGACTCGGTATCCCGCTTCGGCAAAGCCTGGGATGTTGTACCGCCAACCGTCGGCGTTACCGGTGTTGGCGTGGAGCAGTATCAGCGGCACGCCGCTCCCGCCACTATCGGTGTACCACAGGCGAACGCCGGGAAGCTGTGCGTGTGTTCCAATGCTTGATGTCTGTGTCATACTTTCGGATACACTTCCTGAGCCATCCATTCCATACGCTCCAACGTCTCCGCCGAACTGGGCCGGCGCACGTCGAAAATCATCGTGTTGACTCCGGCGGCGCCATAATCGCGAATGTCGCCGGCGATTTCGTCGGCGCTGCCCATAAAGCGGCGGCGCCGATCGGCGATTTTTTTCTCCTTGTCGAAGAGCGACCCTTTGAGAGCGACGTGGATGCTCTTCGGATCACGGCCGGCTTTGACGGCATAC
>DASSGE010000569.1:0-2940 GCA_035693605.1 Binatia bacterium | reverse complement strand
TCCGGGCGCGTTCAACAAAGTTGGGCCGGATGGCTGGGTCGAATTTCTGGAAGACGTCGGTATCGAGAAAACCGTGCTTTACACGACGCTGGGTTTGGCTTTCGGTAAAATCGTCAGCCGCGATTGGGCCATCGATGTCGCGCGCGGTTATAACGACTGGATCCATAACACCTACATGAAGAAAAACCCGCGCTTTCAGGCCATGGGCCTGGTCCCGCTGCAGGAACCGGTGGCCGCGGTGGAGGAACTGCGCCGCGCGGTCAAAGAACTCGGCATGTGCGGCGTGATGCTGCCATCGACCGGCATTCAAGCGCACCTGGGCGACTCGCGCTACTGGCCGATTTACGACGAAGCCAATAAGCTCGGCTGCGCCATCGGCATCCACGGTGGCGCGCATGAAAACTTGGGCCTCGACGACTTGACTCCCTACGCGCCGGTGCACGCCTTGGGCCATCCGTTCGGCCAGATGATCTCTTTTGCCGGCATCGTTTTTAACGGCGTCTTCGATAAGTATCCCAATGTCAAATTCGGCTTCATGGAAGGCGGTGTCGCCTGGATGCTGATGTGCCTGGAACGCTTCGACCGCTCCTGGGAAACACATATTCAACATGATCCGCGCAAGCGCTTTCTCGATTTGAAACCGAAGGAAAAAATTTGCGATTACATCGCCCGCCATGTCGACGCCGGGCGCATCTTCGTCGGCTGCGAAGGCGAAGAGCCGGACATCGCCCACGCCATCAAACGGCTCGGCAACAAACCCTGGGTCTACTCGAGCGACTACCCGCACGAAGTCAACAACGAATTTTGCAAGCATGAAATCAACGAAATGCTCGAGAACCCGGACATCAGCGAAGCCGACAAGGCCGCCGTCCTGCACGGCAATGCCCGGCGATTTTATAACCTCGGCGCGCCCGGGCTGTAACACTCAAAACTCGCAAATTACCCTTAAAGGCTAGCCTCAGGCTGGCCTTTTTATTTACTTGGCATCGCGATGAAGAAGTCCTGATTGAGATCCTCCACGGAAACCGACTTGGGAAGTACTTGTAGGGTACGAGGAGTTTGTTGAATCGAGTGTTACACCAAGTTGGAATATTGCGAGACGAACGCATCCCAGGCGGCATTGTCGCCACGGACGCATTGTGCAGTTAGGCTGTGTTGACTCGCGGTTAAATTACGCGGTAATTTACCCGCATGCTAAAAAGGGCCTTGGCTCAACCCCTGCGAGACAGCAAAAAAAGTTTTCTACTATTGGGCCCCCGCCAGACCGGCAAATCTACGCTGGTGTCGTCGCTTAATCCCGATCTTTCGATAAATCTCGCCCATGAGCCCACCTATCTCGAATTCGCCCGCAACCCGCGCGAACTCGAAGAGCGCTTGAACGGGCTGCCTTCCCGCGCAGAGACTCAAAATATCTTCATCGACGAGGTGCAACGCCTGCCAAGTTTGCTTAACACCGTTCAGGTCTTGCTTGACTCGACTCCCCGCCGTTACAAGTTCTTTCTCACCGGCTCCAGTGCCCGCAAACTGCGCCGCGGCCAAGCCAACCTGTTGCCCGGACGGATTTTCACCTACCACCTTGGTCCGGTCGTTTCCCTGGAAATGGAGCACCGGCTTGACACAACCCAAGCGCTCTCCCACGGCTCGCTCCCCGGAATCCTTTTCGAACCGGACCTCAAGACCAAAGAGAAGACTCTCTCCTCTTACGCAGCGACTTATCTTAAGGAGGAAGTTCAGGCCGAGGCGCTCACACGCAATCTTGAAGGATTTGCCCGCTTTTTATCGGTCTGCGCCGCGTACGCTGGACAGTTTTTGGATCTGAGTAAAGTGGCGGCAGACTCCCAAATCGCCCGGCAGACGGCGGTGCGTTACTTCGAGGTGCTTGAAGACTGCTTGATCGTCAACCGGCTGGCGCCTTTTGCCAAAAGCGCGCGCCGCCGTTTGGTGCAACATCCTCGATTCTATTTTTTCGATCCCGGCGTCTTGAATGGCTTGCTAGGCAACTTCAACTTGTCTGCCGACCGGGTCGGCAATCTCTTTGAGCATCTGATCTGCAGCCAGATCCTCTCGAGCGCGGCGGCCCTCGATCAAACCATCGAGCTCTCCGCCTACCGCACGGAACATGGCGCCGAAGTGGATTTCATCCTCGATAAGAATCGGGAAACCATCGCGATCGAGACTAAAGCTTCACGCAACATCGGTATCGGCGATCTTCGCGGCTTCGATAGTTTCGCCGAGTATTATGGCAAGCCGCACCGCGCCATCGTGCTTTACCTGGGCACCGAGCGGCGAAAAGTAGGCGGCATCGAAATTTTCCCGTGGCAAGAGGGACTGCGGGAAATCGGCTTCTAGAACTGCATTAAAGCCATAGGTTTGGTGACTACCGGCTTTAACAATATCTTGCTCGAAATAGCACTGCACGAAAAAGCAAATCGTATTGCCTCAAGCGACCATCATCACCGCGATCCCAAGACATTCCATCGATATCGATCTTCGATCCGCTGCCGATGCCGTGTTGGATCGCTCGCTGCACCATGCTTACAAAATCGAAATGAAAGGAGAGTCGATCAAAAACCCGGAATGAATCTATTGAAGGCAAACTGGAGTCTTGACAACCCCAGGGGTCGGCATGAAATAGTTAGCGAAATTCACGAACCGCGCCGGTTCCGTAAATAATCCATTAGGAGAATTCCCATGGCAACGCCACCGAGCATCGGTCTGATCATTCCGTCGGCCAACCGGCTCACCGAGCCGCAGTTCAACACCTATCTTCCTGCCGGCGTCGGCGCCTACGTCACGCGTTTGCGCATGGCGGGGAAGCATCGCAAGCCGCTCGAGGTGTTGAAGCCGGAGTTGATTCAAGCCGCCGAGGCGCTGTCGGACATCAAACCGAGCGTTATCGTTTTTCACTGCACGGCGAACTCGATGGAGAGCGGCTTGGCC
>DASSGE010000568.1:0-4490 GCA_035693605.1 Binatia bacterium | reverse complement strand
CAGTCCAATATTCATAACGTCCAAATGAAACAAGGGCGGGTTTTAAACCCGCCCTTACGAATCCCAAACCCTTTTTTTGCGCTCTTAGCGGTTAATCCACTTCCTCTTTCCTCGCCCGCTCGCGGGGAGGACGATGGTGGGAGCGACCATTCTGCCCTCTGTGGTTAACCCGTTCGGCTACTTCGCGCGCCGCTGTACGCCGAATATACGGTTATACTGCTCGATGATATCGTTCAGATTCGGCCCGATCGAAGACGGGCTCAAGAACACGAAATCTTTCTGAAACAGATCCTGCACCCAGGGCCGGTGCTTGATGCCGCGGCGCACGGACAGACGTCCGACCTCGGCCATGCGCGTCTGCCCTTCTTCAGAAAGCATCCAGTCGATGAACAAAATCGCGGAGAATGGATGGGGCGCACGCTGCATGAGCGTGACGAAGTTGGGTTCGCCGGCGTATGGATCGAGAATCCGGTAGTCGATGGGCGCGCCCTGTTGCTTATACTCCGACACGCGCCGGGCGCGCGCCGCGATGGCGATGGCCGATTCGCCGGCGAGCATGAGCTGCACGCGCATCACGCTGCTCGATCCCGGCATGGCGAGATCCTGCTTGGCGAGCGCCTGCATGAACTCAGTGCCCTTCGCCTTGCCCATGGATTCCAGCATGATGTTAAACCAGGTGTACTCTTCGGTGCCGAGGCTCATCCGGCCCTTCCACTTGGGATTGAGCAAATCGGCATTGGTGCGCGGCGCATCGGCGGACGAAACCTGCTTGGTGTTGAACGCCAACGCCATCGGCGTGACATCGAACGCCTGCCAGTAACCCTCGGCATCGAACGAACCCGGCTGCAAGGCGCGCCGCTCCGGCGAAAGATAGCCGGTCGATAACTTGCGCTGCTTCAGCTGCCACATCTCCACCGGCGCCGAGCCGATCACGTCGGCGGCGAATCTGCCGGCGCGCGCCTCCGTGTCAACCCGCGTAAACAGGCCTGACGGCGTCGCCCGGTAGGTGTTGGTCTTGATGAACGGATAGCTCTTCTCAAAATGCGGCAGGATCTTCGGATAATCGGTCAAGCTGAGCGAGGTATAAAAAACGATCTCGCCCTCTTTCTTGGCCCCGTCTTCGAGAAAAGACTTGCGCTCCGCGCCGGATAACGCCGCCGCTTTCTTGACCACTTCCTCGACGGTGGCAGCCATCGTACCGCGCCAAGGCAAAACGCTAAGCCATGCGATAATCAGAAAACGGAATGTTTTTGGCATAATCAAAACGCCTACAGGTCGTTGCGCCGCACCGGGCCCCAGCCGGTGGTGGAGATATCGATCAAGTTGCCATCCGGGTCGGTCGCGCGCCCCTCGGCATAAGTGGCGATACGATCTTTCGGCGCACCCTCGGGATAGACTTCCATGATTCGCTTGGTGGTTTCCTGAGCGTCGTCAATGTGAAACCCGAAGTGGTAAAGTCCCGCCGGATGTCCGGGCTCTTTGGGATCGTTGGCATTTAGAACCGCGAGATTGACCTCGCCATCGGAAAGATGCACCGAGCCGTTTTTGGTCCGATATAACTCCTTCATATCGAAAACGCGCTTATAGTATTCCGCGAGTTTTTCCGGCTGATGCGTCAGCAGTGCCAAATGTCGAAGCTTTGCCATGTTATACCCTCCAAAGTTATTTGAGCCAGCGCTATCACCGCGCGGAAACCCTGTCAACGAGCGGAGCCGCGGCAATCCCGAATGGCAAAACTATTGGAACCACTTGAACGGCTGGAACGATTGGAACCCATTTAGCGCGCGATGCGCGCTAAATGATCATGGTGGTTCCGACACTGTTAGGCGTGAACGCCTCAGGAAATTCGCGCGCGATTAGATGCGTCGCCTTCCAACCGGTACAGTGCTGCGGCACGATGACGCTGGGATTGAATTCTTTGAGCGCCTGCACCGTCGGTTGCACGATCGGTTCGAAGATCGGCCCGGTCAAGTGAAAACCACCGATGACCGCATGGACCTGGCTGACTCCAGTCATGTCGCGCGCGCATTTTAACGTGTTCACCACACCGGCATGGCCACAGCCGGTGAGCACCACCAAGCCTTTGTCCTTGACGTTGATGACGATCGCCTGATCGTCATGGATCCAAGGGTCGGGTTGCCACTTGCCATCGATCAGCGCGACTTGATTGGGGCTGCCTTTCTCGAACGGCGTCGAACGTGGAATCTGGCCGGTCACGAGCGCGTTGCCGCCGATCAGCATCGTCGGGCCGCGCTCCTCGACGATCTGCACATCCTCGCCCTCGAGATCCTTCTTGCTCGGCGGGATATGCTCCGATTCATGGCCGTCGCCCTGAATATTTTTTCGTTTCAGATAAGCGTCGGGATGGAGCACGATCGGCACCCGCGGCCGACCATAGCGTTTGATGAATCCCATCAGGCCGCGGGTATGATCCGTATGCCCATGGCTCAGGACCACGGCGTGAAGCTCGTTGCCCTTGATATCGAGCACGTCCATGTTGTGCAGCACCCCGTCGACAGTTACGCCGGTGTCGAACAGAAACGCGTCTTTGTTGCCGCCGCTATAGGTGGTCACCAGCATCGACACTCCATGCTCCGCACGTAACTGCGGCCGCGCATGGGCGTTGTTACCGCGCTTGTGACGCTGGGCCACCGGCGTATTACCCATCAAAACGTCGATGGTATTATCCATCACACTCAAGATCTCGACGCGATCGACTGCTTTCAGAGACACCGGAGCCATAACGCCTCCTATTTGACTTGGTAAAGAAAAGGCTTCTTCAACATCCAGTTAACGATCTGTTCGACAGTATCGGCTTCCTTACCCAGAAAGCCATGTTGACTGCGCGCTTCGCAGGGTCCCGACTCCGGCGGTAATCCGCCCCATACTGTGATCAGCGGAAATTTATCGGAAAACCGTGCGGCATCGCCGTAAGGCGTCACACTGCACTGATCGCTGACGTGGTGGGCGAACAGTAACGGAACTGAAATAGAGGCAAAATCGAACTTGCTCAATCCGGGTCCTGGCTCCTTTGACCGTTGCCCTGCCGAACGGAACATGGTCGCCGTCAAAACGGTGCCGGCAATCGGATGGTTGAGACGGGCGGCGAGCGCGGCAGCAGAGATCGTTCCCCGACTAGTGCCGATGAGAAATAGCGGCAAATTGGGGAGACGTTTTCGGATGTCGACGATGACGGCGCTTATGTCGACAGCATGGTCTTCGCCCAAGCGAAATTCATCGCTCATGCCCCAACCGCGCTGCTGATCTGAGGGCGCATCGAGAATCGCCGCAACGACGCCGCGCCTGACGAACTCGGCTCGACTACGAACCAAGAAATTGCCGCCGGCAAATTTCGGCTGTCCGCCCTCGCTGCGCAGCCGAATCAATCCGCCGGATCCAGGAAACAAAATAGCACCCGCTTGCAGCTGCTTTGGTAAACTGGTGAGGAAATAGGACTGTGTTATGTTAACGCGAGTCGGTAAGGTGACGATCTCCTGGGCGCCCGCCAACCCTGTCAGCATCGACAGTGCCGTCACCAAGATCACAGTGCCGCGAACTCGGCAGGGCCAAGGCCTGGACATACTTCACCACATACTTCGTCCGCTTATTTTTTCACCGACCTGTAGGCCGCATCGATGTACAGACCTAAACGATCCTGGCCCGCCCAGTCAGCATACTCGGGCAACTTGAGTTCCTTTTTGATTTGCTCGAGTGAGCTGCCCTTGGCCGCCATCTCGCCCACCCGCTTGACCAGCAAGGTGAAGAAACCTTCGTACTCGTCGAAGACTTTTGTCGTCGTCGGCGGGCCATGGCCGGTCACGACAATTTCCGGATTGAGTGCTTTCATCAGCTTGTAACTGGCCAGGACATCTGAAATCACAACCGCCGGCCGAAGATTTTGCAGCCCTCTGACGACAGCCGCTGACGCCGCGAACAGAACCCGTTCTTTCGGCATCCACACCGCCGTGTCCGCTTCGCTATGAACGTTTTTCAAGTAAATCAGATCGAAACTGCGCTCGCCGACGTTAAGGGTCATTTTCTCGTTGTATTCGATATGCGGCACCATGAGTTTCTCGCCCTTGACGGCTTCGGCCATTTCTGCGGACTGCGCCGCCTGCTGTGCGGCGCGTTTGGGGTTGTAAGCCTTTTTCATCGCAGCACCTGCTCCCTCGGCGTTAATAATCATCGCCGGTGGCGAAAAAACAAAATTATTACCGCTATGATCGCCGTGGGTCTCGGTGTTGATCAGGAACAGAACCGGCATGTCGGTCACCTTCCGAATTGCCGCCAAGAGGTTGCGCGACTGCAATGGGTTATTGCAGCTATCGATCACCACGACACCTTCCTGCGTCACGACAAAACTGCATGTGGTCGTGGTCTGATCGGGAGCAAAGGTATAAATGCCATCCTTGATCTTGTGAAACCCTGGACCCAGGTCCTGGGCGCTCGATGCGCTGACCGATAAAATCGCCGCCAATGCAATCAAGTTC
>DASSGE010000567.1:0-5262 GCA_035693605.1 Binatia bacterium | reverse complement strand
TTACCCTCTTCGCGCCGTCCTGCTCCAGTGAAGATGGCGCCAGTTCATTGAATTCCGCTCCAGCCTCGGTTACCTTTACAAGTCTCGCCTGTTGTCCCACCCCGGGATTTGCCGGCACTTCGCAAATCTTAATAGGTAAATTCTTGTTGACACGAATCGGCGGACGATTGTCCGATCTCTATTTTGGCTGGCGCATGGTCGCCGTTGGGTCGGTGTTGCGCATTCTTGGCGGCGGTCTCTATTTTTACGGCTTCTCGGTTTTCTTTTTGCCGTTGAGCCAAGACTTGGGCTTAAGCCGCGCGTCTACCTCTTTGGTATTCTCTCTCGCCCGGGCCCAAGGTGCCTTCGAGGGGCCGTTGGCTGGTTACTTCATGGACCGGTATGGGCCGCGACCGTTGATGATTCTGGCGATCTTGACCGCCGGCATCGGCCATATGCTGCTCGCCGGTGTCAACAGCTACGTCACGCTGCTCTTGGTTTATATGGGTGTAGTGTCGCTGGCATTTCACGCCGGCTTCATGGATGCGCCGATGTTGATCGCCAACACGTGGTTCATACGCCAGCGCACCATGGCGATGGCGTTGATCAGCGGGTCCATCGGTATTGGCGGTTTCATCTTCACGCCTTTTCTATCGATAGTGGTGCATTCCTATGGTTGGCGTTCGGCGGCTTTCGGCTGCGGCATCGCCTTTATTGTCATCGGTCTGCCGTTGGCCTTTCTCGTGCGCCGCTCGCCGGAGAGTATGGGGTTACAGCCGGACGGCGATCCGGTACTTCCAGTCGTGAAAAGCGAAGACGGTGCGCAGTCTGCTAGCATCGATGCAACAGACTTCACCCTGCGCCAAGCGCTGCGCACTTCGGCTTTTTGGTTTATTACCGCAGCGACGGCGATTCGCGTCATCGTTCTGAGCGCGGTTAACGTTCACTATGTCGCGCTGATGGTGTGGACCGGGATGACTCCGCAGCGCGCCGCGATTTTCCTCGCGGCGCAGGCGTTCATGGCGTTGCCGTCGCATATTCTTTTCGGTTGGCTCGGTGACAAAGTGAATAAACCCAAGTTGATGGCCGGCTGCATGTTGTCGGCGCTGACGTCAATGATCTTGTTGGGAGTCGTGCAGACCGAGTGGGCGATCTTACTGTTCACCGCGCTGTTCAGCACGGTGGAGTCGACTTTTCCGGTGAATTGGTCGACGGTGGGAGAATATTTCGGCCGAACAAATTTCGCCAAAATCCGCGGTTCGATGAGCTTTGTATCGACCTGGGGCAGCGTTATCGGCCCGGTATTGGCCGGCCTGGTCTATGATCAGACCCAAAGCTATGAAATTTTAATCTGGTCATCGGCAGGGCTGTTGCTGGTCGCCAGCGCGTTATACGCGATGGTTGAAAAACCGTCAGCCGTGAAGGAAGACGCAAAACGTCCGTGCGACAATCCCTAAGGCTTTATTTTTATCTCCACAACTCGCGATACCTTACTGCCACCACGTCTTCATATTTTACCGCGGCCGTCAGTTGCCCCACCGATGCAGCGAAGCGGTTCATCTTGTTAATGCGCTCTTCGCTGATTGCCGGTTCGTAAAATTCGACATCCCGGGCAACCACGTTGGCGATCAGTTCGGCGGCATCCTTGGGAAATTTTCTCAGGCCGACTTCGCGCGCCAGTGTTGGATCGGCACGCAAGGCTTTTTGCGCTTTGACGATGGCGCGGACCGCGGCGGCCACGACCTCTGGTTCGCGCGCGATAAAATCGTCGGTCGTCGCCATGCCGGCAAAAGTACAGAAGCGCACTTCCCCTGGATCATCGCCGCGGCGCACATCGACTAAAATTTTCCCCGCGCCGCTGCTGGTGGCGGTCTCGCCGCCCATGGCGTTGGCCCAGAAACCGTCGATCTGACCGGCCTGAAGCGCCCGCGCGGCAAAGACACCGAAGGAAACATCGCGCGATTTGGCACCCGGTAGTTCGACAATTTCGATATCGCGGCCAACTTCGAGCCCGCCGCACTTTAACAACTGCTTCAACGCGAGATCGGGCCCCTCGGCAGCGGTGATGCGCAACCCTTTCAGAGCATTCAAGTCGCCGCGCTTTGCCGCGAGATTACTTCGCACCACGAGCAGCCATGGTGTGCCTTGCGAAAGTGCGACCGCGATCTTGGCGCCTTGCCAATTGGGAAATTCGGTGAGTAGATCGAAAACCGAGCCCGCGATCATCGCGTCGGCGCTGCCTTGGCGTAAAGCTTTGGTGGCACCCAACATCGCCGCCAGCTCGATGCGCGCATCCAGACCTTCATTTTTGAAGTAACCTAATTCATCCGCCGCCAAAGCGGGGAAACAAGTGTTGCTGACCAAATCGACGGCTGCGATGCGAAAATGCACGGGAACCTCCGGGGGCATGGGTTGTGATGCTCGACTATGCGAGATTGATTGCCGCGGGTCAATCACCCAATAGGTGGTACTAGGGAGAGAGTATTCAGGAGTCAGAGTTTCGGTTTTCGTAATCGCACGAACTAATTACTGCGTACTGCAATTTTTCATGTTATAGGCGTTGAAATACAGCGAAGGAGCATCTCATGGCGCAACCGCGAAATATCACCCTCGGTCTTCTCTCCCCCGCGACGCCGAACAAGCCGCACTTCAAACATGTCGAGGCGCTGTTGCCGCCGGGCGTATCATTGATCCACGAAGGCCTGGGCTTGCTGGGCGAGGCCTATCAGGATCTCGCCGGCAAGGCCGATGTGGTGATCGGCAAAGCTACTGATTTTGTCGCGCGTAATAAAGTCGATGGATTAGTCCTGACCGGCGGATTCATCGGCTTATTCAATCCCGGTATCGATATCAGAGTCGGTGACGCGATCAACCTGCCGGTGGCGACCGCGGTATCATCAGCCGTCGCGGCGCTGAATATTTACAAAGCCAAGTCAGTGCTGCTGATGACCCCCTTCGACGCCAAGTCAGATGCGGTGATCAAAGATTATCTTAGCGGTCTCGGCTTCACGGTCTATCTCGGCCCTGCTTTCGAAGGGCGCAAGGCTGGCTCAGGCGTCGATCTGTCGGCGGACGAGCTGTTCGAGCTGGTTGGCAAGACCTATCAAAGTTATGGCGCCGCTGACGCGATCTATTTCCAAGGCGCGACGATGGACCCCCTGCCAATCATTCAACGACTGGAAAACCAATTGAAAATTCCGGTCATCGCCAGCAACCCGGCGATGTTTTGGAATGTGTTGTCGAAGCTCGGCGTGAAGGACTCAGTAAAAGGTTACGGCAGGTTACTCGATGACTGGCCGGCACAAACGCAATTACGTCGAGAGCGATAATCGTAACAATAAAGGATGAGTTAGACATAATCCGTCATGCTGGTGAAAACGTTATCCATGTTGGTATTGCTGGGGCGGAAAAATCCTGGATTCCGGCGTTCGCCGGAATGACGGAATCAGTGCTCCGCTGGCGGGAGGGTCGCAAGCGCCGGTGACGCGGAATCGACCATCTTTCAGTGAGCTCCGTTGCCATTAAGCCCGAACATCTTCATCGCATTGCCGCCCAAAATTTTGTCCTTGTCGGTGGCCGACAATGATTTCATCTGTTTGATCACATCGACCGTGCGCGGCCAGGTGGCTACGGCGTCGCCGTGATCGAAATCGCTGCCGATAATAATGTTGTGGTTGGGCCAGCCGTTGACGGTGTCGGCGATGTAGGTTTCCCAAGAAACACACGCGATAAAAAACTGGTCGAAATACTGGCTGGGCTTTTTCTTGATCCCCTGTTTGCCCTCGAAGAACTGCTGCACCGAGACCGAAATCGTCGCGTCGTTGGGTGTGTGCGCATCCAGCGTATGCATGAGCCAGGGCACCCAGCCGATGCCGCCTTCGAAGAAGCCAAACTTCAATGTCGGGAAACGATCGAGCACGCCACCGAAGATCAAGCGCGACGCGCTGACCATATAAGTCAACGGAAAGCCCAGAGCCGTGGGAAAATGCTGATAGCCTTGAAAGCGCTCGCTGCCGACCAGCCACGGATGGCTATGCTGCGCCTCGTAGACGCGCGCCGCCGGATGGAGCAGGATTGGGATGTTCAGCTCGGCAATTTCTTCGTACAGCGGATACAAAACTTCGCTGTCCAGATCGCCGTCGCCCCATCCGCCGTTGAACTTCACGGCTTTTAAACCCAGCTCTTTGACCGAGCGGCGCAGCTCCTTCACGGATTCTTGAATGTCCGGCAAATATATCCAGGCGCAGCCGATGAACCGGTCATCCCCCTGAATGTCCTCGGCTACCGTGTCATTGTAAGCGCGTGCCAGCTGTCGGCCAAGCTCGGGCTCGCATTCGTAGATCAACGGTCGGTTGTCGGGGATCAAAACCTGCTTGTCGAAGCCGTCTTTCTTCATGAACTCGGCACGCAATGGAATGCTCCAGCGGCCTTCCTTGAACGAGTGGACCTTCTTGCCGTCACGGAAATATGTCGCCACTTTGCCGGGCACCACTTCACCATAGCGCACCATATCTCCCTTGTCCTCGACCACCTCGAGATGACCTTTGCCAGGATGCTTCACCTTATCAATAAAACGCAGCGGCCAATAGTGGGTATCACCGTCGATGTACATGGAACCTCCAATTTCGCGTATCTTGGGAATCCTCTATCAATTGAACTTGGAAGGATCCCTCTCTTCGTTCGGGATGACAGAAGCTCTCAGCCTGTCATTTCGACCGCAGGGAGAAATCTATACCGCATTGCTCAGATCGTTCCAGCGAGGATTGAGTTGTGCGACCAATGCATTTTTCTTTTCCCTGCGCCACTTCTTGATTTCTTTTTCTCTGCTCAAGGCTGTAATAACGTCGCTAGTTTGTTCATAGTAAACGAGCTTGTTGACGTTGTACTTTTCTGTGAACCCTTTGACTACCTTGGTCTTATGATCGTACACGCGTCTTTTTAGATCATTGGTCACGCCGACGTATATGACGCGATTATTCTTACTGGTGAGCAGGTAGACGTAATATGTACGTTCCTCGGACAAGAGATTTCTCGCTGCGCTCGAAATGACAGGCTAAACAGCATTGCCATTACATCGAGATCCCTTGCTCTGTTCGGGATGACGACCGCTGGTTGCGGTCGTCATTTCACCCCATACTTCGCCATGATCTCATCGATAAAGCCGCTCTGGTCGAGCCGCTTCATGATGTGGTCGTCGATCAAGTTCTCGGGCTTGACGTTCTCGACCTTTGGATTGCTGCGCTTCATCAAGCGGATGACATTGATCGCGCCCGCCGGGTTGGC
>DASSGE010000566.1:0-12321 GCA_035693605.1 Binatia bacterium | reverse complement strand
CGCTCTGGCAGCTTGCGACAAGGAATTGCCGCAAGCGATCGTCACGGATTTGATGATGCCGGGTATGACGGGGTTGGAATTCGTCGCCGCTCTGGCTGAGCATGTGCAACAGACGGCGGTGATCTTCGTCACCGGCCAGGCAGCGATCGACACCGCGGTGCAAGCGATCAAGCTCGGCGCCTATGATTATCTGTCGAAGCCGTTAGAGCCGCAGCGTCTGCGCGATGTACTGGAAAAGGCACTAAAGCACATCAATTTATCGCGTGAAACCGGCGCCCTGCGCCAGCGGCTCGAATCACCGCTCGGCTCCTACGGCGCCCTGATCGGCAAGTCAGCGCCGATGCGCAAGCTCTACCAACAAATCGGCCAGATCGCCGCCACGGATGCGGCGGTGTTGGTCAGCGGTGAGAGCGGCACGGGCAAAGAATTGGTCGCACAAACTTTACACGACCTTTCACCACGCCGCGACGGCAGCTTTCTTGCCCTTAACTGCGCCGCGATCTCACCCACCTTGATGGAAAGCGAGCTGTTCGGCCACGAGAAAGGCGCCTTTACCAGCGCCGTCGACCGTCATTTGGGTTGTTTCGAACAAGCCGACGGCGGCACCCTTTTTCTCGACGAAATCACCGAAATGGCGTTGGAAGTGCAACCAAAGTTTCTGCGCGTGCTCGAAGAAGGCCAAGTCCGCCGCATCGGTGGCAATAAGAGTATTCAAGTTTCCGTGCGCGCCGTCGCAGCGACCAATCGCCAACCGCTCGCCGCAGTGAAGGAAGGCAAGTTGCGTCAAGATCTCTTCTACCGGCTCAACGTCTTCCATCTGGAGCTGCCGCCCCTGCGCGAGCGCGGCGAAGATATTGCGCTGCTGGCCGGCTATTTTCTTGAATCGTTTGCCGAGAAATATCACAAGGCAAAGCTGCCTTGGTCGACTGACTTCGGCGCCGCATTGCAGGCACATCATTGGCCCGGCAATGTGCGCGAGTTGCGTAATGCCATGGAACGGTTAACCGTTTTGGCGACTGGAACGAGCCTCACTGCCGCCGACTTCAAACAATATTGTCTATCTACATTGGTCGAAGAAGTATCCGATCTAGCGCCGATGTCTCTTGCCGAAGCAGAGCGACTGGCGATCGAGCGCGCGCTCGCAGCAACCGCTGGCAACAAGACCCACGCCGCGCAGTTGCTCGGCATCACGCCGAAAACCTTGAACGCCAAACTGGCGCTCTACTCGCAAGAGTAATTTTTCCCTCCGGGTAACTTTTTTTCCGTTGCCGCGCTGCGCTGCACTCGCGCAAGTCGTTGATATTATTTTCCTCCGCTGATGGCATGTCGATTGCGCAAAGCGAAATGGCATCGACGCTAGAGACCTTGCAAAAATCCAGGCGCGGAGTGGCACGATGCAGAATTACTTTAAACCTTTGCTTGTGGCGCAAGCGTTGCTGGTTCTTTTAACTACATCCGGCGTGCATGCCTTCCGCAAAGATCGGCGCGATGCCGAGCGTGGCAAGCCGCGCACCGAACAGCAGTTGGATCGGGTAAAATTCGTCATGCTGCCGCTCTTGCAGGCCACCGATCGTCGAATCGCGGCCGATGACGTGCGGTTAACCATTGTCGAAGACGCCGCGATCAACGCCGCCAGCGCCGGCAATGGCCGGTTCTACGTCACCACTGGCCTGCTAGGCCAGGGCACCGATGAGCAACTGCGCGGAGTCCTCGCCCACGAGATCGCTCATGAAGATCTTGGCCACCCTAATAAAGCGCAGATTTTGGGCGCCGGTGTGGGCTTGGGCGCAGTTCTATTGGAAAAAATCTTTCCCGGTAGCGGTGCCATCGCGCCCATCGCCGGAACTCTGGTCACCGGCCACTACAGCCGCCCCATGGAATTGGCCGCCGACCGCCATGCCATCAAGCTCCTCCAGCGCGCGGGCTATTCCAAAAGCACGATGATCAACACCCTCGCATGGCTCATGCAACACAATGGCGACACTGGCGGCGGAATATTTGCGAGCCACCCAGCGACTTCCGAACGTATTCAAGCGCTCCAAGCGCTGCGTTAGATACCCGGTAATTTCTTCACGCATCATACGTAATTACCAAACCGTGATAACCCCCTAGCAGCGCTAAGCAGTTGGAATATTGGAAGTTCCATTTTGGCATTGGGGTTGCTCTATCGGAATTCAAGGAGAATGTTACGCGCGAAAGGAGAATCCAGTCATGAATAGCAACAGTCCAGAGAAGATTTTGGCCCTACTTGCCGAGATGGCGCGCTGCCTAAACGAGAACATGGCGAAGGTGAAGCTTACACCCATCGATCCAGCATTCAGCGCGAGCATAGCTGTCGCGGCCGCCGCTACACCGACGCAACCTACGAATGTCTAACGAGGCCAGTCGTGAAGGCGCAAAAATATTCAAGAGTGTTGCTGTTCTCGGGCGCGCTGCTTTTCGCTCTCAACACCCAAGCTGCGGCTAACGGCAAGGGCAAGAATTCGGCCGGTCACCCGGGCGGCCAAGCAGCCGCTCATATGAGCAATGCGGGCAGCGTGAATAATAATGCACAATGGTCCGCCGATCCGACTCGTGGTTGGGTTCGGGCCGACCAGCGCCAGAAGCCGAGTGAGGCGAGCGCACCGGCAAAGAGCAATGTCGTCAAGCCGAAATTAAACCCCAAGGCAAAAGCGCGAGGCTACTAAGGACGACGTTGCACCAGGAGCAATAGGAGGGATTATGTTTAGAACTAAAGCATTTTACAAAGCCACCACAGCGGTCATGATGGCGCTGACGATTTTGCTTTCCGGCTGCGCTGGCGGCTCTCTCAGCACCAGAGAGAAAAGCGCGGGTATCGGCGCCCTGGGCGGAGCGGCCGCTGGCGGGATTGTCGGTGCAGCCGTGCGGCGCCCAGCGGCTGGGGCTCTGATCGGCGGCGCGCTGGGTTTAGGCGCTGGCGCGTTGATCGGCGACCAACTGCAAGGCCACGAGAACACCAGCTACCAGCAACAGCAGCAGATCAACCGCAATCAAGCCGAGATCGAGCGTAACCGGCAAGAGATTCAGCGCATCCAACGCCAGCGTGCGGCGGAGTACTAGGTCTAGCGACGATAAACCAGCTTCTATCGATTGACAGAATCCATTCTGAATGACTAATCTCGGGCCGTTGATGCATTCAACGGCCCGAGATTTTGTTTTTTAGGAGGACTGATCATGAAAACCATCGATGCCGACGGCCATATTGTCGAGACCAATAGCGATATCAGAAAATATCTTGCCGAACCCTACAATAAACGCGGCGGTCCATTGCTGCCGTCGGACGGTCTGGACACCGGAATGGGCGGATTGGTCGGCGGTCTAGAAAACGTCGATATTCCGACCCGACTCAGTGACATGGACAAAGAGGGAATCGATGTCGCCGTGCTTTTTCCAACCAGTAGTTTTGCCGTCAACGGTTTCATGGAACGGGACTACGCGGTCGCTTATGCCCATGCATACAATGACTTTGTCGCCGACGTGTGTAAACAAAGCCCGCGGCTAAAAGCGGTGGGGTTGGTCGCTTTGCAGGATCCCGAGGCCGCCGTCGCCGAGGCCAATCGCGCGGTCACCAAGCTTGGCCTCTGTTCAATCGCGGTGGCGACTCAGGGCATGAAAGAGCATTTGGGGGCAAAGAGTTTTTGGCCGCTCTATGAAGAGATGCAGCGGTTAAATGTTCCGCTCAGCGTGCACAACCGGCGTGAGGGTCCCGCCGGTGACAAACGATTCGACAGTTTTATTTTTATGCACACCATCGGCCGTCCGGTCGAGACGTTCATTCAGTTTGCCGGTTTGATGTACGCCGGCATTCCTGAGAAATTTCCCAAACTGCGGGTGTCGTTTCTTGAATGCGGCGTCGGTTGGGCGCCCTACTGGATCGAACGAATGGATGAGGAATGGGAAAAGCGCGGTAAAGTCGAGACGCCGCTATGCAAACACAAACCCAGTGAATATATCAGCCAGGGCAACTGGTTTTTCGCTTTCGAACCGGAGGAAGAAACCTTGCCCTACGCCATCGAACGGATTGGCGACGACAAAATCCTTTTCGCCTCGGATTACCCCCACTGGGACGGTATATTTCCTAACGTGACGAAAACTATCCGCGGCCGCAAGGATATTTCCGAACAAGCGAAAAACCGGCTCTTGGGAGAAAATGCCAAACGGCTCTACGGCTGGAACTAGTTCTCCGGGCCGGCGCTGGTTCGCTTGCTGGTTGCTGGCGTTGGGCCTTGTTCCCGCACCCTTCAACTTCGCGGCGGACGCTCAACCCCTGCGCAAGGTGCGCATGGCGTTCACTTCGCTGTCGTCGGTCATGTGTCCGCCCTGGATTGCCCGCGAGCTAGGGATTTTCCACAAGCACGGCTTGGATGTCGAAGTCATCGCCACGCCCACCGGCGTCGAAGGCATGAATGCGCTGATCGCCGGCGAAGTGCAGTTCCTGCAAATCTCCGGCGGCACCACCGCCAGCGCGGCCCTGGGCGGCGCTGATGTCATAGTCGTCGGGACGACCCTTGACGCGCTGGTGCAAAATCTGATGGCCCGGCCGGAAATCGAAAAAGCGGAGCAACTCAAGGGCAAATCGGTCGGCATCACTCGCTTCGGCACGTCGATCGATGTCGGCGCCCGCTTGGCGCTCAAGCATTTTGGCCTGGTGCCAGAAAAAGACGTTGCCATCGTTCAAGTTGGCGGGATGGAGTCGATGGTCACTGCCTTGCAGGCCAATCGCGTTCAAGCCGGCATCCTTTCCTATCCGGCAATTACCCAGGCGTTGAAACTCGGCCATCGTACGCTACTCGATGTTGCGTCATTGGGAATTCCCTACGCGTTCACCGGCATGACCACACGCGGCCGATTGATCAAAGACGAGCCCGATCTCGTGCGCCGCTACATGATGGCGCAAACCGAGGCGATCGCGCGCGCCAAGCGCGACAAGAATCTCGCCCTCAAAGTCATGGGAAAATATTTGCGCACCACCAACCCCAACGCCCTCGCCGAGTCCTACGACATTGACGTGCAGAAATACATGCTGCGAGTGCCGCTCACCACGGTCGAAGCGATGAAGTCGGTGCTCGACGATCTTGGCGGGCGAATCGCCAAAGCCAAGGACGCCGACCCGAAAAAATTCTTCGATGACACTTTCGTCCGGCAGATGCAGTCAAGCGGCTTCATCGACGCGCTTTACAAATAGCCGCAACGTGCCTGCGCAACGGTTTGAGTCCACCGTCGGTTTGCCCCACGGGCTCGCCTGATATAAGGATTTAGCGACGACATTTTCTGGAGGAAGTTTTTCATGCGCGTCATCGATGCCGACGGCCATGTCGAAGAGAATCCGCTTACGTTTAGCGATAAGTATTTCGATCCGGCGTTTCGCCCGCATCGGCCGCAGGTGGTGCCCGGCACCGAAGAAGGTCTGGCTTATTGGATGATCGACGAGCAGCTGTTCCCGCGCCGTGTCGGCCGCGGCTGCAATAATCTCGGCACGCCGGCAAGCATCAACGGCAAACCGGTGCGCCATGCGCAACGCAAACCCGATACCGTCGGCAGCATGGAGCTGACCCATCTCAATGAGCGGCTGCAGATCATGGACGAGGAGAACATCTGGTTGCAGGTGCTCTATCCAACGCTGTTCCTAGCTTACCCGCTGAGTTCCAACATCGCCTATACCAGCGCCATGTACAGCGCCTACAACCGCTGGCTGGGCGACGTGTTATCGAGTCAGGAACGGTTGAAGTGGGTCGGCGTCGCCAATCTCGACGACATTCCGGCGGCGGTGAAGCAAGTGAAGGAAGCCAAACGGCTCGGTGCGGTCGCCATGATGATCCTCGGCACCGCCGGCGATCGATTGCTCGATGATGAAAGTCTCTGGCCATTTTACGACGCGGTGGCAAGCGAGGATCTGCCCCTGGCCGTGCACGTCGGCTGGTCCTGCCCGTCGCTCAATAACCTTTACACCCATATCTATCCATCCGGCGTGATCCCTTTCTTGATGCCGGTGCTAATGGGCATGGTGTCGATGATGAGCGGCGGTCTATTCGATCGATATCCCAATCTGCGGGTAGTCTATTTAGAGGCAGGCTGCCTCTGGGTGCATTTTATTCTCGAACGCTTGCATCACCGCTTCGAACATTCGGGAAAAAATTTATCCAACGTGGTGTCGCGCACCGCGCCGATCCAAAAGCTTGCGCCGATGGATTACATCAACAAGGGCAACATCTATTTCAGCTCGGAAGTGGAGGACGTTTTGTTGCCGCAGGTGCTTGGTTTAGTCGGAGAGGGGCAATTGATGTTTGCTTCCGACATGCCGCATGGCGACCGCGAGCGTTTCGCGGCCAAGACGCTGCAAGATCGACCGGATATCAGCACTGCCGCCAAGACCAAGATATTGGAATCCAATCCAGCAAAGTTTTATCGCTTGCCCGGTTTCTAACAGCGTCGGCACGAACAAGAGCACCCTTAACGCGTCGCTGCCGGTGAGTGTCTTTACCGCGCTCATTGTCTGAGGTCCCGAGAAGAACCGTAGGATGCCTGCGATGGCACCATCCGATTATGGCCGAATACTACGCTTTTCAAGCCGCACTCTGCTTCTCTATCGCGCATATTTTTGTCCGCCTCGGTTTAAACGGCTCCAATGCGCTCACCGGGTCGGTGATCTCGCTGGGCACCAGCACAGTGATTTTCTGGACTCTAGCCCTTGTCTTGGCACCATTGGCGCACTTGGCGTCGCCAGCCATCGGTTACTTCATCGCCGGCGGCGTCTTCGCCCCGGCCATTGGTCAGACTTTGGGCTACATCGGCATGGAACGCATCGGCGTAGCGCGCTCGTCGCCGATCGTCAATACATCGCCGATGTTTTCGTCAATTTTCGCCGTGCTGTTGCTCGGCGAAATTTGGCTGGCACAAAATATCCTCGGCACCTCTTTGGTCATCTTGGGCGTGGTCATTCTATCGACTAGCCGGCCGGCCAGCGGGGAGTGGGACAAAAAGGATATTATCTACCCGGTCTTGGCGGCAGTCGCTTTCGGCATTTCAACGACGTTCCGCAAGACCGGCTTAATGACCATTCACGTCCCATTGCTCGCCGCCGCGGTCACGGTCGGCACGGCTTTTCTAGTTTTACTCGCCATCGTATGGTTCAGAGGCGGCCAGCGAATATTAAGGTTCAATCGGCGAAGCAGCGGCTGGCTGTTTGGCGGCGCGGTGATCAACAGCGCGGCGATTCTGTCGTTCTTTTCCGCGCTCAACGTCGGCACAGTCGTTCGGGTCGAGCCGCTTGTCGCCTGCAATCCGCTATTGACCCTGCTCTGGGCGTCAATTTTTTTGCGCCAATTCGAGACGCTCTCGTGGCGCGTTGTCGGCGGTGCGCTGGTCACGGTGGCGGGCACAGTGCTGGTGGTCACGGTCCAATAAATGAACCCGGCCATCTATTTTTCCTTCCAAGCGGCGTTGTGTTTTTCCATCGCCCATATACTGATCCGCCGCGGCTTAAAAGAATCCAATGCCATGACCGGCTCGCTGATCTCGTTGACCATGAGCGCCGTGACCTTGTGGTGCGCTTTGCCTTTCTTCGTGCCGCTGGCAGCGTTGGGCAATCCGGCGCTGCTGATCTTTGTCCTGGCGGGAGTTTTCGCTCCCGGCATCGGACGGACGCTGAGTTACGTCGGGATCGAAAAAATCGGTGTCGCTCGCTCCGTCCCGATCGCCAATTCGTCGCCGATTTTTGCTTCGATCTTCGCGGTGATCTTCCTCGCCGAAGCCTGGGTGCTGCAAAACATCGTCGGCACCGTCCTGGTTATCAGCGGCGTCATTGTCCTGTCGATGGCCAAGCCGCCCCAGGGCGAATGGCGTAAGATCGATGTCATCTACCCGCTGATCGGCGCGGTGGCATTTGGCGCTTCGTCGACACTGCGCAAAGCCGGCCTGGGATTTGTCGATATTCCGCTTTTGGCGGCGGCCGTAACTGCCGGAACCGCTGCTGTGTTTTCCTTTACGCTGGTGCAAATCCAGGGCGGCAAACAAACCTTGAAACTTACCCGGCGCAGCGCGGCATGGCTGTTTCCCGCCGGGATTTTCAATACTGCGGCGATGTTGTCGGTTTTTTTCGCTCTCAGCCATGGCAAGGTAGTCATCGTCGAGCCGTTGGTCAGTTCCAATCCGGTGACGACACTTTTGCTTACGTCGATTTTTCTCCGTGATGTCGAGTCGTTGACTTTGCGTGTCGTCATCGGCGCCGCCCTGACGGTGACCGGAACGATACTGGTCGTGCTGGTCAAGTAAGCGGTTTTGATTCGCTTTTCTCAGGTGATATGACTGTCTGGAATAAATTTTCGGAGGATTCACGATGATGTCCAAAGCGATCCAAGCGGAACGGAAAATGTGGAGCAAGTTCTATAGCTACGACGAGTGGATGGAGCGGCAGGGGATTCCCATCTACCGCGGTTACTACATCGAAGACTTGCGCACATTGGAGTTGCAATGGTGGGATGCTCGCGAATGTAACTCGGCTTTCATCCAACTGGTCGGCCAGGAAGGGGTCACTTCGGCGCGCGTCACCGAAATTCCTCCCGGCAAAAGTTTGCCGCCGTTAAAATTCGCCCTCGACGAAATCGTCTACGTCGTCGAAGGGCGCGGCCTAACGACCATCTGGGCCGGCGAGAAGCGGCCGAAGAAAACTTTCGAGTGGCAGAAGCACAGCATGTTCTTGCTGCCGCACAACTATACCCATCAATTCACCAACATGCAGGGTGACAAGCCGGTGCGCTTGCTGCATTACAATTACATGCCGCTGACCTTGTCCGGCGTGCGCGATGTCAATTTTATTTTTGGCAATGGCTACGAGGGCGCTGACATCCAGAACGAGATGGATTTTTATTCGGAAGCGAAAATGGTCTCGCAAAACAATCTCGATGAGAGTTGGGGCCGGCGCGCCTACTGGTACGGCAACTTTTTCCCCGATATGAAAGCTTGGGACAAACTCGACAGCAACGCCCGGCGCGGCGCCGGTGGCCGTAGCGTTTACATTCAATTCCCCGACTCGGAAATGTCCTGCCACATGTCGGTGTTCGACGCCCGTCTATACAAGAAGGCCCACCGCCATGGTCCCGGTCGGGTGATCGTCATCCCGGTCGGCGAAGGCTACTCGATCATGTGGGAGGAAGGCAAAGACAAGGTCGTCGTACCCTGGCATGAAGCCAGTCTGTTCGTGCCGCCGAACAAATGGTTTCACCAGCACTTCAATGCCGGCGGCGATCCGGCGCGCTATCTCGCGCTCCACCCGCCCATGCAGTTCCACGGCCACGCCGAAAAAGTCGAAGACCGCGCCAAAGATCAAATTGAATATTGCAACGAAGATAAATGGGTGCGCGAAAAGTTCGAAGCGGAGATGGCCAAACGCGGCATCACTTCATTGATGCCGCCGGAAGCCTACACCGACCCGAATTTTGAATGGAACTGGAAACCGTTTGTCGAGCAGAGCCAAAAGTAAGCTGTCGCCGTTTTCACCGCGCGAGATAAAAAAGCCCCACTAAACGTGGGGCTTTTATTTCGCGGCCACGGCGAGGAACCTGCAAATGCTTGCCATCGCACTCAAGCTTATCCGTTCGGTAGAGGAAATGCACTAAGTGATATCTCCCGATCTGCGGACGTTTGTCTTTACTTCTCATAGAGCCGCTTGACGAATCCGCTCGCTTCGATCTCTCGGGCGATCTTGTACGAGACAAACTGTTCCGGATCGGCATTCTTAGCCGCCGGGACGGTGCTTGATAGTTCCGTCAGGATCGTCCGAATCCCCTCGAGTGTCGGAATCGGCATGGTCAGATATTTGCTCGCGATATTGCTGTAGCTATCCTCCAACACCTCGCGGTCGTCGTTGCGCGTGTATTTCTTCAACACCGCCAGCGCGGCTTCTTTATTACGCTTAAAATCGTGGATCGCTTCGATGTAGGCGAGCATGAATGCTTTCACCGTTCCTTCGTTTTTTTGCAGATAAGATTTGGTCGTGCCGATGGCCGACGTCGGATAATGTAGACCGAGGTCCGCGAGGTCTCCGAGCTCGCGAAAGCCCGTTTTGCGCGCGATCAGCGATGAGGTGCCGCTGAGTACCCCGGCGTCGAGCATTTTACTCTGCATGGCGCGGACCGTGTCCTGCGATGTGCCGATTTGCAGAATATTGACGTCACGGTCAGGATTCAGTCCCCATTTTTTTAGCGCCAGCCGAACCGCGAAATCGGACGTCGCGCCGTAGCGGCTGACGCCTAATTTTTTGCCTTTGAGCTGCGCTGGGCTGAAGATTTCCGGCGCGCTGAAAACCTTGAAAACAAATCCATTGATGAGTGCAGCGATTAAGACCGTGTCCGCACCCTGCAACGCGGCTTGCACCAAACCGGAACCGGAGAGCGAGGCGATTTCCAGATCTTTGGCGATCAGCGCCCGCAATGACACCGATCCGGTGCCCATGCCGACCAACACCACGTCGAGTCCGTGCTTTTCGAAAAGTTTGGTTTCCTTGGCGAACCCCAAAACCGCGACTCCGCCGTCGGTAGACCCGTAGCCGACGACGACTTTGACGAGCGGCTTGGCCTGGCCCGCCACCGCGCTTGGCGCCTGAGCACAAAGAAAAACGACGACAAGCGCTGCAATCAGTAATCCGTCAACCATCCGCGGCAGCGGATAGAGATGCGTTCCAAGATGAATTCCCGTCATAAATTTTCGCGCCGATCGGTTAGTGCGATCACATTTGCGGTATGAATATCACGGTTCTCTGCCAAACGTATTCACTGAAGTCGTAAAATAACTTCTCCGACGGTGCCGATCCCGGCAACAGCGATTTTCTTGAGGTGCAACGGGTTAATCCCCGGGAGCTCAGGTTTAACGAACAGTTCGTGTTGCGGTTTGTCGAATGGCACGAAGAGCAGCTTCCACGGCGCTCGGCGCAGCGCTGTAGTCAGTCCCGCTAGCGGCACTGCGGAAAACTCCACGCTTCGCCGGCACGGCGAGGTTTGCTGTCGGAGCGGCGTCGCGAGCAGGTCGACATCCAAACCCTCCGCTCTGTCGTACCCGTTCATCTTCGAAACAAAAAAGGCAGCATCCAAACTGTATAGCCGGGGCGTCGCTACCCGGATCTGTTTCACCTGCGCCTGTGCGCCGCTGATGATGAGCGCTGCAATGAAGAAGAAGCAAGCGGCGATCGGGTTATGCACCGTGACTTCTCGCAGCAAACGTTGCCAGCATCTAGGACCCGATTGCCCATCCATAGCAACAGTAGTTTCGTCGCACCGCAATTGTCAAATTGATGTAACCGCTCCAAAGGGCTCTGTTGCAACGAGTGAATTTTGCTAAGCCGGGTAGTTTAGCTGCCTCTAGATCGTCCAGTGTTGCGGAGTTATGTTGAAGGCATGATTTTTGAAGTGTCGTGGAGAATCCCGGAGTCTATACCTACCGTCTTAGGCCAGCCGCATTCTGGAGTGATTTACTACGAATTGGATTCGATGCCGGACAAGTATAAGGTCGTGGCACATCTACAGACATTCATACGCCACTTGGACCCGTTTTCGGTTCGGATAAAGAAATCACAGCGAACCGCAGATGATCTCCTAGCCAAGGGCATGGCGTATTACTGCAATCCAATCTAACACCGCAGCACCCATAGCTGCTATATCGCGCGACATATCGGCGGAAGCTTAAGCTGAGCCGCTGCAACAATGATGCGTATCGAGCCCCCGAAGTCCTATTCTATTAATAGGACACAGTTTTATCCGCGTGTGTCCCAGCTTTGAGATGATCTAGCCAGATCCACAGGTAAATCCGTCGTAAAAACAACACACAACGTCCTCTCTCGCCCAGTTATGCAGTGACTTTCGCCGCTCCGTGAGTGTCAGCGTATTTGGAACACCATTTGCGTTTCACTCGACGTCAATCGGCATAAAGAGTGAAGTGAAAATAGTCATCTAACATGGAGGTGTACTCATGCGGCGATCGGCATGGTTGTTTTCTTTCGCGCTGATAATCGGGTTATTGTTTGGCAACGGGTCTGCAAACGCATTACCCGGGGACGGATCGAGCGAGTTGCTGGTATCCGGCGGTTTCAACCACACGCAAAATTCAGACACAGGTAGTTTGAACGTTGATCTTAGCTATGGCTACTACTTAACGCCGGGTTGGCAACTCGGGATTCGCCAGGCGATTAACTCCACGTTCGTCGACGATGGCGGCGATTTCTGGCTCGCAACGACTACCCCCTTCCTTAACTACAATTTTCGCCTCACCAACATCATAGTTCCTTATTTGGGTGGGTTCATCGGTTTAGCC
>DASSGE010000565.1:0-4727 GCA_035693605.1 Binatia bacterium | reverse complement strand
AAACGGGTGACGCTCTATGTCGACGATGAACTTGAAAGGCTCGGCTACGATCAAGTGCGTTCGCGGATCCGCATCAGACTCAAAAATGGCCGGGTGATCGAAGGGCGCTATGATGTCGCGCGTGGACATCCGGAGAAACCGATGAGTTGGGCCGAGCTGGCCGACAAATTTCGCGACTGCGCCGGGCTCGTGCTGGCGGACAAGGACGCGGAAACGGCGATCCAATTCGTCGCCCGCATCGAAGAGCTGAAAAGCTTGAGCCCTCTGTTCCGCGCTCTGACCAGCGCGCGCAACAAGAGTGGTAAAAAAACTAAATCTTCAAGAATAGCTGTGAAGGCGTATTCAACAGGAAGGACACGAAGAGCACGCAGTTAGGAGTATCGGTTATCCGCAACCTTCGTGTCCTTCGTGATCTTCGTGGTGAGATTGAAATTTCTATCGGTGCGCTAGATCGACGACGTTATCGTTACTGCGAAACATCTCGATCGGATTGCGGCGATAGTCATATTGACTGAAAAGCTGATTCCGCGATAATGGCCCGGCCCGGAAGTAACTTTAGATACGAGAGGATCTAATTGACGGACTAGGAGGCTATCATGAAAAAGATGGGTATTTACTTCGTCATTCTCGCCGGGGTTTTTGCCTTAGCGTCGCTGGCCGCGGCGCAAGATGCCGCGCTGGTTCAGGCGGCCAGAAAAGAAGGATCCGTGGTTTGGTACACGTCTGTGGCGCTCCCGACCGCGACGGCAATCGCCCACGCATTCAAGCAGAAATATACGGGCATCGAGGTCGTGCTCCATCGCTCTGGATCGGAGCGGGTGCTGCAAAGATTTATGCAGGAAGCGGCTTCGGGAATAAAGAATGCCGATCTCATCGATACCTCCGATGCCGGTCATTTCGAGCTTCTCAAGGGCAAAGGGATGCTGCTCAAATTCACCCCCCAGGGGGTCGCCGGTTTTCCCGACGGCTTTAAGGACAACGCCGGCTTTTACTACGGCATGCGGTCGACACTTTCGGTCATGGCTCACAATCCCAAGATCCTGCCGGAAAAGGACGCGCCACAAACCTGGAAGGATCTTCTAAATTCCCGATGGAGCGGTAAGATGGTCACCGCCCATCCGGGCTACAGCGGCATAATCGTGACGCATGTGCTGGCGCTGGTGAATCTCTACGGTTGGGACTATTTTCGCGATCTCGCAAAAAACAAATTGCATATCGTTCAATCGGCCCTTGATCCGGCCGGTGTCGTCGCATCGGGGGAACGGGCGGTGGGCGTCAACGGCGCGGAATATTTCTATTACAGAACCCAAAAACGGGGCAATCCGATCAGGATTATCTATCCCAAAGAGGGTGTTCCGCTCATCGTCTCGCCGGTGGCGATTACCAAGGACGCGCCCCATCCCAACGTCGCCAAGCTATTCAGCGAGTTTATTTTCGCCAAAGAATCGCAGCAGTTGTTGGCGGATAAAGAAGGCCTATATACCGGTCATCCGGACGTCACCTATCCAGCGGACAAGCCCAAGCTCAAAGATTTGAAACTTCTACCGCCGGATGCGGCCGAGCTGGAAAAGCGCAACGCCGAGATAAAAAAGCGCTTCGTCGAGTACTTCGGCGCGTGACGTGAAAATGGACTGTTGGAGTAAGGGAGTATTGGAGTGCTGGGGTCTGAAACCGAATAGTCCACGACTCTACTGCTCCATCACGCCGGACTCACGACCGTCGAATAGCGAATGGCGCAATGAGATAGAAAAATTTCTCAGCAGCGCATAAACCGTTAATACCTAATACCATGCCCTCTTCTCAAACCTCGACGCTCGATCGCGTGGGCCACATGGGCTGGTCCGCGCTGCGACTCAAGGATCCGACCTTGCCCGTGTGGATCGGCGCGGCGCTTCTTCTGGTCTTTTTGATGCTCTTGCCGCTGGGGGCAATTTTTCGCTCCAGCGTCCGGGGTGATACCGGGTTCACGTTGAGTCGATATCTTGAAGTATTTACCAACGAGCAGTTTCTCAAGGCGATCTGGAACACGTTGATCATTTCCACCTGGGTGGGAGCGATCGCGCTGGTCATCGGTACTCTGCTCGCCTGGTTGGTGGCGCGGACGGATCTGCCGTGGAAGAAACCGATCCGCGCGCTGGTGATGGCGTCGTTTGTGACGCCGCCGTTCTTGGGCGCGTTTGCCTGGACGCTGCTCGCCGGGCCCAACGCCGGTTCGCTAAACAAACTTTACCGCGCCGTGACCGGTTCGGAAGATGCACTGTTCAATATTTTTTCGATGCCCGGGTTGATTTTCGTCATGGCGCTGTACAGCTTCCCGTTCGTTTTTTCGATGATCGCCAACGTCTGCGAGCTGATTTCGTCGGATCTCGAAGACGCTGCGGAGATTCTCGGCGCGAGCAAGTGGCACATTGCCTGGACCGTCACGCTGCCGCTGGCGCTGCCGGCGCTGATCGGCGGCTTCATCCTGGCTTTTTTGCAATCGCTGTCGCTCTTCGGCGCGCCGGCGATTCTCGGCTTACCGGCGGGCCTGCACACGATCACGACGCAGATCTGGACAATGTTTCACTATCCGCCGCGCTTGGATATGGCCGCTGCCTTTTCCGTGCCGCTGCTGCTGGCGACGATGCTGTTGCTGGCCGTGCAAAAAAAATTTCTCGGGCGTAAAGGCTACAGCACGGTCGGCGGTAAAGGCGGACAAAAACGGTTAATCCGGCTCGGCTGGGGCCGGATTCCGGTGTTGCTTTTTGTGTTCGGCATTCTATCGCTATCGGTTTTTTTGCCCTATTGGATCCTGCTTAAAGCGGCGCTCTCCAAAGCCTGGGCGGTGCCTTTGACCTGGGATAATTTCACGCTGCACAATCTTTCGTTTACATTCTTCGAGTACGGCGATACTCAACTGGCGATCTACAATACTTTCAAGTTGGGACTGATCACCGCGACGTTCGGCACGCTATTGGCGACCCTGATCGCCTACATTACCAATCGCAATCTGTTTCGCGGCGCGCGCTATCTCGGTTTCTTTGCCCTGGCGCCGTTGGTCATTCCCGGCATTGTCTTGGCCGTCGGCTTGTTTATCGCGTACTCGCGGCCGCCTTTGATGCTCTACGGCACGATCTGGATTCTCTTCGTGGCATTCTTGACCAAAGAAATGCCGATCGGATTTTCCCAGGCGGAATCGACTTTCAAGAGCATTCATCCGGAGCTCGAAGATGCCAGCCGGATTATCGGCGCCAATCGGCTCATGTCCCTCAAGGATGTGACGGCGCCGCTGGCGCGCTCAGGGCTGATCGCAGCCTGGTCATTCATCTTCATCGGCGTGATCCGCGAGCTCAGCGCGGCAATTCTGTTGTTTGCGCCGAAGTCGAAGGTTGTCTCGGTGGTCATTTTCGATCTCAAGGAAGAAGGACAAGTGGGCGTCATCGCCGTTCTAGGAATTCTTTTGCTGGTGGTTTCTTTCGCGGTCATACTTGCGGTCCAGTGGTTCGGTGGGCGGGACGTGGTGGCGTCGCGGGAATAGCGCATGGCAATAGTTTCGATTCGCGGTCTCAGCAAACATTTCGCCGACGCCGCGGCGGTCGACGACCTCCATTTGGAGATCGGCGATGGCGAATTCGTCTCACTGCTCGGCCCTTCCGGTTGCGGCAAAACCACCACGCTGCGTTTGCTCGCCGGCTTCTTGGAGCCCGACGGCGGGGAGATTCGCGTCGGTGGCGCAGTTTTTTCATCGCCGTCCCTTCTTATGCCGCCTGAGCGGCGCAATATGTCGATGATCTTTCAAAGTTACGCCGTCTGGCCGCATATGACAGTGTTTCAGAACGTTGCCTACGGCCTTAAGTTCAAGAAACTTACCAAACCAGAAATCACGGCGAAGGTTACCAAGCTGCTCGGCGTCGTGCGCTTGGCGGATTTGAAAGATCGCTATTCGGCGGAGCTGTCGGGTGGGCAGCAGCAGCGAGTGGCCCTGGCGCGCGCGCTGGTGGTAGAGCCGCAGATTCTGTTAATGGATGAGCCGCTGAGCAACCTCGACGCCAATCTGCGCGAAGAGATGCGCTTCGAGATCCGCCGGCTGCATGAAGAATTCAAAATTACCACCATCTATGTCACCCACGATCAGGCCGAAGCGATGGCGACCTCGGACCGAATCGCCGTGCTCAATCGCGGCCGTCTGGTTCAGGTCGGAACCCCGGCTGAAATTTTCGACCGGCCGAATACCCGGTTCGTTGCGGAGTTTGTCGGCAAAGCGAATATCTTGAGCGGGCGCGTTGACGGCGATGGTCGGTCAATTCTATTCGACGGCGTAAAGATTCGCCTGGCTGACGGCGGCACTGTCGCGCCGTCAAGCGAAGTGTCGCTGTGCTTGCGTCCGCATAATATCAAGCTGGTTGCCGGACAAGAGACAGCGCGGCAGCTGACCGATCAAGGTTGCAATGTTTTCTCCGGTGTCATTCGCCGTTCCATCTATTTCGGCGACGCGGTCGATTACACGGTGGAGCTTGCTTCGGGGAGAGCTTTACACGTCATCGCGCCGCCATCCCAACGATTCGAGCCCGGACAATCGATCTGCGCGGCAGTCGATCCTGAACATTGCGTCGTCGTGCGCGAAGATTGACGCGACACGGCCACGACCGAAACTCCGAATATCTCCCGCAAAGCCGCTAACGCGCAAAGGCGACGGGCCTTGGCCCGTCGCCCTCGCGAATGCGAGGGATCTGAGAAAGATTTCTCCC
>DASSGE010000564.1:0-7560 GCA_035693605.1 Binatia bacterium | reverse complement strand
GCGTTAGCAATGCTGGGAATTCACCTCCTGTTGCCGCGGGCGTGGCATATTCGCTAAGTGTTCACGCGAGATCGACGATGGATGAGCGAGATTTACGAGGCGATGATCTAGTCCCGGCGGAAAAACCGCTTGATGCCGATCTGCCGATTTGCGACGCGCATCATCATCTCTGGCAGAGACCACCCAAGGATTATTTGCTGAATGAATTGCTTGAGGATCTGCGCAGCGGCCATCGTATCGTTTCGACCGTGGCAATCGAATGCGGCTACGGCTATCGCCTTGATGGTGCTGATGAATTTAAGCCTCTGGGCGAGACCGAGTTTCTCGAAGGAATTGCCGCGCGCGTGGCGAATGACTCCTCGCTCACGATCCGCATCGCCGCGGCGATCGTCGGTCATGCCAATCTCGCTCTGGGCGATGCGATCGCGCCGGTGCTTGAAGCTCATCTCGCCATAAGTCCAAAACGGTTCCGCGGCATTCGCCACTCGGCGACTTGGGATGGCAGCGGCGCCGTGCGCCATGAGGCGGCGCGGGGAATGTTGACCGACGGTCAATTCCGCGCTGGGTTTGCCTGGCTGGGAAAGCTTGGTCTGAGCTTCGAGGCCTGGGTATATCATCCGCAGTTAAGTGAGATCGCCGATCTGGCGCGGGCGTTCCCCAACGTGCCGATCATTCTCAATCACATCGGCGCGCCGCTTGGCGTCGGTCCATACGCCGGCAAGCGTGATGAAGTGTTTCGTCATTGGCGCCGCGGCATCGCCGGAGCGGCACAGGCACCCAATGTGCTGGTGAAATTGGGCGGCGTCGGCTCGCTGCGCTCGGGTTACGATTGGCACGAACGCGCGGTCAAGCCGTCGTCCTTCGAGTTAGCTCAAGCTTTGCGGCCTTACATCGAGCATTGTATCGACAGCTTCGGCATCGAGCGCTGCCTGTTCGAGAGCAATTTCCCGGTGGAAAAAGCCTCGAACACTTACGTCAATCTGTGGAACGCATTCAAGCGCGTTACCGAAAAGTACTCGATCGACGAGCGGGCCGCATTGTTTCACGACAACGCCGTCCGGGTCTACCGCATCGATTGAGGGTCGCAGGTTCGAATCCCTTGATGGCAATATCCTCATTAAAACTCTTAGTCGCGTGCGGCTTATTGAAGTGAACATTTGTCATGCCGGAAGGCCCGCAGCCATCTCGGGAGCGCTGCAAGACCAAAGAAAACCTGGATTGCGGCCTGCGCCGGAATGACGGAAAGAAAATTTGACTGCTAGTCGTCCCATTCAGAACCCCTCGGCTTAAGCCAAAGGTTGTTCGGTATTTTCTTGGGGTTATTTGTGCGGAGAACTCCGAATTTCGATCATCCCTAGGCTCGACACCTCTTCGCGGCGAAAACATTTCCACAGCAAACCGATAGAGCCGCTTATTTAAGCGCGGGCAGGATCTCGTTGCCCCAAAGATCGATCGCTTCGGGAACGTCCGGGCCGAGCGGCACGCCGATGACGATCTCGGTGAATCCGTGGCGCGCCGCCAGGGAAAATAGCTCGCGCAACCGGTCGAGACATTGCGCCGCGGTACCGGCGATGATCAGGCGATCGACCGCGTCGTCGGGAGTCATCGCCGCAGCGGCGTCGACGCCGCGATTTTCCGCGTAGGCCTGGCGCACCGACTGGATCGCGTTGGGATCGATGCCCTTGGCCGCCAGCGCGTCGTCTGGCCACCCCGATACAATATGGGAAACAAACCGCTTGGCGTGCTGGCGCGCGGCTTGGCTGTCGCGCGACACCGAAGCGTTAAGCAGCATGGTTTTGCGCAGTGGCGCAGAGCCGCCCGCTTGCAGCCGCGCGGCGTTGAGCCGTGCCAGTGAAGCTTCCATGTCGTCGATGCCATAGAGCGTTTGCAAAATCACGCCGTCGAAATGGCGCGCCACCAGATCGAGCACCGCCGGTTTGAGCAGGCTCGGTCCGTAGTAGAGATGGATCGGCGCCGGAGTTTTGAAGCGCAGCGCGTAGTGCTCCGAATTCAAATGAAAATAGTCGGCCAAAGTAGGAATATCGCTGCGCTGGAGCGTGTCGCCGGCAAATAATGTGTGCAGTGCGAGCGCCAGTTCGGCCATGATCGTCAGCGGTTTGGTGCGGACGACGTGACGCGTCAAGATCGAGCGCGAACCTGGACCCAGGCCGAGAGAGATTTCTTTGCCGTCGGCTAACTCGGACATAGTGGCAAACGCCATCGCTACGTCGATCGGGTTGCGAAAGTAAGGCACCGTCACGGCGGTGCCGAGCTTCACCGGCAGCTTCGCGAGAATCGCCGCCGAGCTCGCCATCACGCTGCGATATTCCAAATTATCGTTGGTCCAAACCCGCGTAAAGCCGAACCGTTCCATAATTTGTTGGGCACGGGCAGCGAGACCGAGGAGTTCCGGCAGAGAGTAACGATTGAGCACATGGAGCGGAAAATGAATGCCGATCTCGCCGGTGAACGGCGCGGTTGGGTTGGCCATGGAGCCGAGGTAACATGGTCGCGCTGTTCAAGTCAAAGGCATTGCCGGGTTTTGCCTTGCGTAAGGGATTGATTTCGATTACCGGTTGGGACCTACATCAATTCAGTTGCGGAGTTGGTTATGAGTAAATCTGCAGTACAAACGAGCGCGGTCAACTGTCTGGGGGCGCCCTGGCCGGAAGATTTATCGGCTCCGTTTATCGATCAACTGATCGGCCAGGGTGTCGCTGTGGTCGGCTGCACCGCCAATCTCACCTGGGATGATACTCTCGAGAGCATCGAGAACTTTGAAATCGTCAAAGCGATCGTCGGCGAGCATCCCCAGGCATATATCCTGCGCAGTGCGGTGGATCTCGAACGCAGCGAAAATCATGGCAAAGTCGGCGTGCTTCTGGGACTGCAAAATCCCAAAGCGCTGAGCGATAGTTTGAGATTGCTCGATGCTTTCTTCGATTTGGGTTTGCGCTGTCTGTCATTGGCCTTCAGCGAAAACAGCTACTACGGCTGCGGTCACGCCAGCGAGGTCGACTCGGGACTCACGTCACTCGGCCGCCAAGCGGTCAAGCGCATGAATCGGCTCGGCATCATCATCGACTTGTCTCATTCCGGCGACCGCACGGCTCTGGAAGCCTTAGAATTGTCGGATCAGCCGGTGATCTTCAGCCACTCGACCAGCCGGACGCTGTTTAACCGGCCGCGCAGCGCCCCTGATCCGCTGATCGTCGCGGCGGCAAAAAGGGGCGGGGTGATCTGCCAGGATGTGCGCGCCAATACCAGCGTCGGCGAATATGTCGATTGGGTCGATTATTGCGTCAAGCTCGTCGGCGTCGATCACATCGGCGTGGCAGCGCAAGACGATTTCCACCGCTCGTATAAAGACACCAAGCGGATCGCGCCCTATCTGCCGTCCTATGCGGCGGAACTCAAACAGCGCGATTGGAACGACGACCGTGTGATCCGGCGCAAAGGCATCGGCACCAGACTCCTCGACGGCGACAATTTGCCGGCGGAGCTCGCGCGGCGCAATTATTCCGAAGAAGCCATCGGCAAAATTCTCGGCGGCAATTTGCTTCGGGTAATGCGTCAAGTGCTGCCGCAGAATTAGCTCATTCGCTGCGCAGTCTCGCCCAGGGTTTGATCAACAACGATGTCAGCGCCGCGGAGATCACGAGCGAAATCGTGATGCCGCTAAATACCAGCGCATAGCTTTGCGTGCGGTCGTAAACGTAGCCTGCGACGACGGGGCCGAGGACGCTGCCCCAGGTATAAAACAAATTCATGTTGCCGCGGATGGTGCCGAAGGATTTTCGGCCGAAGAAGTCCCCGACGGCGGCCCAATAGACCGGTATCGAGGCATCGAGCACGGTGTAGAGGCCGGCGAAAAACCACAACGTCCATAAGGAATTGCTGAACAGCATCGGGATCACCGCGACCACGCCCAGGAATAAACAGATGGTGACCAGCTTCGGTTTGTTGACGAAATCGGCGATCCAGCCGAGTAAGAAATGAATCGGCAGATTCAAGATGGCAAAGCCGGCTAATAGCACCGACGCTTCGGTTTGATTCAAGCCTTTCCAGACCATCATCGGAATGAAATGGGTGGTTACGGTGGTAAACGCCACTGAGCGGCAAGTCATGGCGCAAACCAAATTCCAAAAAATCGCCGAGCGAAAGGCTTGGCGCGCCGACATTTCCGGATCGATTTTGTTGCTGGCGATTCTTTCGCTGGGTCCGTTCGGGCGATTTCCCGACTGCAGCGGTAGGCCATCGGGCTGCATGCCGATGCTTTCCGGCGAGCGCTTGATGCCGAGACAAAAAGGCACGCCGGCGACGAGGAATAAAGTGCCGGCGAGAAATGCCGCTGGGCGCCATCCGAGATTTCTCACCGCGATGGCAAGCAACGGAGTAATCAGCGCGCCGCCGATCGGCACGGCGGCGCTGACGACCGTCATCGCGCGGGCGCGCAAGCGGATGAACCAGCTGTTGGCAACCACCGTGGGCGCGTGCACGAAGCCGGCGGTGAAGGCGAACGAGATGACGCCGAGATAAACGATCAGAAACATCGTGTAGCTGTTTACAAACGCGAACAGGATGTAGCCGATGCCCGCCAGCGCCGTGGCGGTGAGCATCAGCGGCTTGGGACCGTAGCGGTCGAGGAGATAGCCGACCAGCGGCGCAGCCAGAGACCCTTCGGCGCGGGCGAGGGAGAATGCCAGTGCGGTGGATGCACGGGTCAAGCCCAAGTCTTGAGTCAGTGGTAAAAAGAAAACCGTGAAGCCGTATTGGTGCAGCCCGCCGCCGAGAATTCGCAGCGCAGTGACGATGCCGATCATACGCCAGCCGTAATAGAGTCCGGCAACGCGTTTCTGTAGGTCGTGGAGATTCACAAGGTGCGTCGCCAATTGATGACCAAAACGATCGTTATTCTGAATCGACGCGCACTGCCGGCAAATTGGCGGATCGGCGCGGTGGCAATTTTACTTGCTGGCGCCGACCCAGCCGGCGTTCGAAACGTCGATGACCTGATCGTCAGGAGCGATGCACTTTATCTCGAAATAAGACTGCGGCTTGGACGGATCGCCGTGGCTGACGGGGTTGCGTTGGTTGAGCGGCTTACCGCCGAGAGCGCGAATCTTTTCCACGGTGGCCTCGACGTCGTCGACTTGAAAACCGACATGATCGACGCCCAGCTTCATGGTCTCGCCCTCGACCACACCGCGCATGTTGAGGATTGCAATATTGAGATAGCCGTCGGTCAGATAGATCCCGCTCTGGCCGGTGCCGACCTGTTCAAGGTCGAAGGCTTCCTTGTAGAAGGCGGCGGTCTTTTCGATATCGTTCGTTCTGATCGCGATGTGCTTGATCTTGGCCATAGGTTCTCCAATCGCTGGCACGGGTCTACTTTTGCGCTAGGACTTCCTTGAGAAACCGCCAGTCCATCAGTTTGTCTTCCGGGATATCTTCGGTGAGTTTGAGCTGTTCTTTAGCCAGGCGAATTTCCGTGTCCATGGTGTTCTTGGCAACCCGTCCGTCGGTATTGAGCGAGCGCATGGCGAAGTCATGGACTTTCACCGCACCTTCCGCACTCACGTGCAGATAGTCGCGCATGATCGCTAGCGTTTCCGGCTTATTGTCGCGGATAAAGCGCACGCCTTTGAGCGAGGCGCGGATCATGCGGGTAATTTGGCCTGGGTTTTGGCGAATCTTGTCGATCGAAACTCCGAATCCACCGAGCCGCGTGTGCACGACGTCGCCAAAGTAGATCACCGGCACCAGGCCGAGCTTTTCGGCTTTCTCGACGTAAGCGACATCGAGCGGGGTTCCGTCGACTGTGCCGGCGACCAAAGCTGCGAGCCGGTCGCCTGAGCCGCCGACCGCGAGCGTGGTGACGTCGCGGTCGGGATTCATTCCCGCTTGGCTCAGCGCTTCGCGCAAAATAATATGCGGCGCCGAGCCCAAGCCGCTCACGCCGATTTTCTTGCCTTTGAAATCGGTGAGTTTTTTGAAGTTCGGTTTGGCGATCAATATGTGCAGGGGACGGTCGAACCAGCCCATGACGCCTTTGACCGGTAGATTTTGAATCGAAGCGCGCGCGATCAAACCGCTGACCGTGGAGTAATCGAGTTCGCCGGCGATCAGCGCCGGAACTTGCAGGTTGGTGCGGATGACCACCTTGCGAACTTCGAGGTTCTCATCTCGGTAGAATCCTTTGCGCTGGGCAATCTCGGTGGGAATCTCGTAAAGCCCGGGGCTGGAGATGCCGACGTAGACCACTTCGGGCCGGCTTATGGACGGCTGGCCGAGCAGCAGCACAATCAGCGCGAAAATTTTTTTATACCGAGACATTCAGCGCTCCCATAGCGTTCAACTCAGTTAGCATATTGGCGCTCGTGGCGAAAGCGTTGCGAGAAACCTAGAAAGCCGTTTCTCATAAAATACGGTGGGCGCCCTGCGGCCGCCGGGCAATTGGAATAACTTGCGCAATCGCGCGAAGGTACAAAGACTTGTCCTTTAGACCGAGACTGCGCGGTAATTGTCATTTCGACGCGAAGCGGAGAAATCTTGTCTTTCGATCCACTAAAAATGCAAGATCTCGCACGCCGTTCGAGATGACAGATCAGAGAGACGCTGAGTTTTCACACGGTCTGCCGAAGGGAGAAACCTCTCTGCCATCTTCGAATGTCTCGGGATGTGAGGCTCTGATTATGTCGCGGCTTTGGCGTTCTTCGGGATGAACTTCAAGGCGACGCCGTTGTTGCACCAGCGCTGGCCTGTCGGTTTCGGGCCGTCGTCAAAGACATGACCGTGATGCCCGCCGCAGCGGATGCAGTGGTATTCGGTGCGCGGCAGGATCAGTTTGTAATCGGTGGTTTTGCCGAAGGCGCCGGGAATCGTTGTGAAAAAACTTGGCCAGCCGGTGCCGCTCTCGTACTTCATCTCCGAGGTAAAGAGCGGCAGGCTGCAGCCGGCGCAGGCAAATATACCCGGCCGTTTCTCGCCATTGAGCGGGCTCGATCCCGGCTGCTCGGTACCTTCCTCGCGCAAAACGTGGAACTGTTCAGGCGTCAAGCGTTTGCGCCAGTCTTCTTTCGACAACTTCAGCCGTTCGCTGGCCAGGGGCACTTTCACGCCATCGGCAAGCAGCGCGCGCCAGTTTTGTTGCATGGCGTCGACGCTCTTTGCCGGGGCTGCCGCGCTCTCGACCGTGCGCGACTTCCAAAGCGCCGACAAGGCTGCCGCAAGCATACCTAAGAAGACGTTTCGTCTTGTCATAGTTCTATTCCTTCCATCGACGATCGCGCTTGGCTCCGCGATCTGTTTGCCAGTGGTCCGATCCGCTCCTACCACTGCTTCCCCAGCGCTTCACTACCCCAAAGCTCTTTGAGGTAACCGCTTTTCTCGAGACTCTCGGCAAAGCTGTTGTCGTAGGTTTCGTTGGGCTTGCGCCGCACCTGCCCGCCGGCTTGGCGCGCGGCTTCAATGGTCTCGGCGACGCGGGACGCGGGAATCGTCATGCGGCGGTTTACCAGCTGTTTCGCGTAGGCGTCATAGGCGGCCTGTAACGATTCC
>DASSGE010000563.1:0-4749 GCA_035693605.1 Binatia bacterium | reverse complement strand
GGCATGTTGATGAACTTGGCCGGCGACAGCCACGATGCCCGCTCGGTGATCATCGATTCGGCGCTTGGTCTGCTCAGTGCCGAGCCCAAAAACCGTGACGAGTTTCTCAAACAAATCGACTGGCTGGTCAGCTATCTAAGCGAAATCCAGGCGCCGAAGTACCCCTTTCCGATCAATCAAGAACTGGCCGATAGCGGCAAAGCGGTATTTGATCAGAACTGCGCCATCTGCCATCGCAGCGACCGCACGGGCAAGCGGGTGCCGGTGGCAGAAGTCGGCACCGACAAGGAGCGGTTGGCGACCTGGAGCAAACAGGCGGCGATCGATTCTAACAAAATGGTGAAGAGTTTTGGCATCGAGAGAAAAGGTCTGGTCGAAATCGAGCCGAGCGGTTACATTGCGGCGTTCCTCGACGGCATTTGGCTGCGCGCGCCGTACCTGCACAACGGTTCGGTGCCGACGTTGCGCGATATGCTAAAGCCCGCGGCGGAACGGCCGAAAGTTTTCTACCGCGGCTATGACGTTTACGATCCGGTGAATGTCGGCTTCGTTAGCGAGGGGGCGGAAGCGCAACGAATCGGGACTAAATTTGACGTGAGCGAACGCGCCAGTGGCAATCACGGCCATGAATTTGGCACCAACCTGCCGGCAACAGACAAAGATGCGCTGGTGGAGTATCTAAAAACTTTGTGAGCCATTCGTGAGTTGGAAATTGTCGCCGGTGGCGATCGGTCACCTACTGATAATTGCCGGACCATTGGTCTCGGAGGAGCATAGACGATGAATCTGCGATTTCGCAGCGCTGCGGTTATACTTATCGCCTTTTTGGCTTGGGCCGGCTGCGGCAAGAAAAAACCCGACTTCGGTACAGTTAAAGACGAAGCGCTGTCGGTGGGACGGTCGGCGCAAAGTTTCCCGGCCGCCGATGAAGATTATTTCAAAGCGATGGATGGCGGCATCGAACTGACCGTCGACGAAGTCAAGGGCCGCAATAACTGGCTGGTCTGGAGCGCCGGTAATGACCGATTCTGGGATCATCTGGTCAACAAGAGTTTCGGCGTGGTCGATTTGCTGAAAATTATTTCCTCACACCCCAAGCTGCCCCATCTGACGCGCGACAAGCGCTGGGAATATCTTGGCGTCGTCAACGAGCCGTGCTTTGAAAAGGCCAAGGCGCCAAATCCCGAGCGATTCGGTTTATGGCTCGACACGCGCAGTAAGGATTGCCCCGCTGACCCGTTCGAAAACGAGCAAAAATATCCCGGCGTGAAAATCGGCGCGCGCGGCAAGAACTTGCCGGTGGGTTCCTATTACGGTTATGCAACCGGCGTTCTTGGCCTGCGTTTGTTTCCCAATCCGGATTTCGACGAAGCGGCGGCGAAGAAATGGGACCCGGAAAGGTTTTATACCGATCCAAAATACTACAACGACAAGGATTTGGTCCGCCCGTACCGCGTCGGCATGGCATGCGGATTCTGCCATGTTGGCCCGAGTCCGGTGAAACCGCCGGACGATCCGGAAAACCCCAAATGGGAAAACATCAATTCCAACCCCGGCTCGCAATATTTCTGGGTCGACCGCGTGCTGTTCTGGGAAAAAGACTCGAAGAATTTTATCTACCAACTGATCCACACGTCCTTGCCGGGGACCCTCGATACTTCGTTCATATCGACCGACTATATCAACAACCCGCGCACCATGAACGCGGTCTATAATGTCGGTCCCCGCTTGAAGATCGCCGAGCGCTGGGGCGAGGAAAAACTCGCCGGCGGCGGCCTCGATAACAAGCAGTTCCAACAGTACCCGCGTACTTCCGCGTTGCCCCAATACTACAAAGAGCCGGATAAAGTTTGGACAGCGCATGTGTTGAAAGACGGCGCCGATTCAGTCGGCATCCTCGGAGCGTTGAACCGCGTCTACATCAACATCGGTCTGTTCAGTGAAGAGTGGCTGCTCCATTTCAATGCGCTGGTGGGCGGCCAGACCGTGACGCCGATAAAAATTGCCGATGCTAATAAAAACTCGAGTTACTGGAATGCCACCCAGGAGCAGACGCCGGACGTCGCGCTGTTCTTTCTCAAAACCGGCAAGCCGGACCTGTTGAAGGACGCGCCGGGCGGCGAACGTTATCTGAGCAAGGACAACGCGGTGCTTAGCCGCGGCAAGATTGTCTTCGCCGAGAACTGCGCGCGCTGCCATTCGAGCAAAATCCCCGCAGCACCCGCGGGAGTAAACGATAAGATCTGGGATCAGTACTGGGCCTGGACCAAGACCGACGATTTTAAGAAGCAGATGACTGAAATGGTATTGGCCGATGATTTTCTCACCGACAACTATCTCTCCACCGAACGGCGCATTCCGGTGACGCTGTTGCAGACCAACGCATGCAGTCCGCTGGCGACCAATGCCCTGGGCGGCAATATCTGGGATAACTTCTCGTCGCAGAGTTATAAAGATTTGCCGTCGGTGGGCAAGATGACCGTGCACAATCCGATTGACGGTAGCCCGTGGGAATACGACATGCCTGCGGGAGGGCGCGGTTATACGCGGGTGCCGTCATTGATCAGCTTGTGGTCGACGGCGCCGTTTCTCTTGAACAATTCCGTCGGCAAATTTAACTCCAGCCCGTCGGTCGATGGGCGCATGGATTCGTTCAACGACGCCATCGAAAAAATGCTCTGGCCCGATAAGCGCGACAAAGATCCGATCCTCGGCGACAAAGTGCCCGGGTTTATCTATCGAACTACTGAGACGAGCTATATCAAGATCGCGCCGGGATTTGTCTCGCCGCTATTGGAGAAGCTGCTCAGCTGGGGCGGTTGGCTTAATCGCTGGTTCCCCTGGCTTTTCAGCGAAGAGGGCATCGAGATCGGTCCCATACCGAAGGGGACGCCGGTCAATTTGCTGACCAATATCGATCTCGATAGCAGCAGGCTCGACATCGCCAGGTTGCTGCTGAAGATCAAGGCCGACCTGAAAGCAGTCGAAGGCAGGAGTGAAAAAGAAGCTGCGGAAGTTTTCAAAGGATTGGTGCCGGACCTTTTGAAAGTCAGCAAGTGTCCCGACTTCGTGGTCAACAAAGGTCACTATTTCGGCACAGCCATGTCGAAGGAAGGCCCGGCGTTGAGCGACGAAGACAAGCGCGCGCTGATCGAATTCTTGAAGACGTTCTAATCGCGTTCTCGCTTAGATTAGCCTCATGTCCGCCGACGCCCCGCATCCTCGGTACGAATACATCGTCGTGGGTTCAGGAGCGGGCGGCGGCACAGTCGCGGCTCGGTTGGCCGAAGCGGGCCGCTCCGTGCTGCTGCTCGAAGCCGGCGGCGATCCTTGCGAGCTGGCGGATTCGCGACTGCCCGAAGACTACCAAGTTCCGGCCTTTCACGCCTTCGCTGCGGAGAACCCGGCGATGCGCTGGGATTTCTTCGTGCGTCATTACGTCGACGAACAGCGCCAACGAAGAGATCGAAAGTATAGCCCTGGCAAGGGCGGCGTACTCTATCCGCGCGCCGGTACGCTCGGCGGCTGCACGTCGCACAACGCCATGATCTTTGTCTATCCGCAGAACCAGGATTGGGACGACATTGCGTCATTGACTGGCGACCCATCCTGGCGGGCGGGCAATATGCGGCGCTATTTCGAGCTGCTCGAAGACTGCCGGCACCGGCCATTGAAACGCTGGATCGCCCGTGTGACCGGTTTTAACCCGTCACGCCATGGTTTTGGCGGCTGGCTCACCACCGAATTGGCACTGCCGATGGAGTCTCTGGGCAACCGCCGGCTGCGCCAGGTGTTGGAAGAGTTAGCGACCAATGCCTCGTTGCAAATCGGCCATCGCTTGAAAAGATTGCGTGGCTTTCTGAAAACCCGCGGCGATCCTAATGATTGGCGCCAGGTTGCCGCCAACGCTTCAGGGCTGCGCCTGGTGCCGCTGACGACGCGTGATCATCTGCGCATCGGCAGCCGCGAGCGGGTTTTGAGCATCGCGAAAAAGTTTCCCGATCATCTCCGCGTCGAGTGTCATGCGCTGGCCACACGCGTCTTGTTCGATGCTGAGCAACGGGCAACCGGGGTGGAATATCTCAAGGGTGAGCGGTTATACCGGGCCCACGCCAATGTCAGCGACGCTCCCGGTGAAATCCACCAGGCGCTAGCGAATCGCGAAGTGATTCTTTGCGGCGGCGCATTCAATACGCCGCAATTGCTGATGCTGTCGGGCATCGGTCCGCGCGAAGAGTTGCTGCGGCAGCGGATCCAGACTCGCGTCGACCTCGCCGGCGTTGGTAAAAATCTTCAGGACCGTTACGAAGTCAGTATCGTTAGCCGGATGAAAGAAGATTGGCCGATGTTGGCCGGCGCCAAATTCGCCAAGGGCGACTCCCAGTATGGCGAGTGGCTGGGGCGAAAAGACGGCGTCTACACGACCAATGGCAGTGTGCTGGCGCTAGTCAAGCAGTCGAAGCAGGATCGAATCCCCGATCTGTTTTGCGCCGGAATGGTCGGCAACTTTCAAGGTTATTTCCCCGGCTACTCGAAACTGATCGCCGAACGGCAGAACTATTTGAGCTGGATTGTTCTAAAGGCGCGCACACGCAATCGTGCCGGGACGGTGACTCTGCAATCCGACGACCCGCGTGATCCGCCCCAGATCGATTTCCATTATTTCGACGAAGGCAGCGCGGATGAAGGCAAGGATTTGGACGCTGTCGTCGAGGGCGTGCAATTTGTCCGGTCAATGACCCGGGATCT
>DASSGE010000562.1:0-2511 GCA_035693605.1 Binatia bacterium | reverse complement strand
TCACCGCGTCGAGAAACAGGCTCAGATAATCCTGAATCTGCGGCTCACCGCCGGGGCAGCTCCACATATCGGACCAGCCGCGATCTTTTTCTTCTTGGGTATGCGGTGCGTGGTCGGTGCCGATCATATCGATCGTGCCGTCGTTGATCGCTTCCCACAGGCCGTTCACATGCGCCGGTGGCACCCAGAAGCCTAAGCAATAGGGCCCCATCTTTTCAACGTTTTCCCAGGTGCCCAAGAACATCGCCCATGGGTTGACCTCGCAGCTACAAGGCCGGCCTTCGTCTTTGGCCCGGCGCAGCATGGCGATGCCTTCCGGCGTGGTCATGTGGAGAATATGGAGCGGCGTGCCGAGCGCTTTCTGCATGCGAAACAATGTCGCCATCGCCGTGTCCCAAATGATGCCGTCATAATCGCGGTAGGCTTTGGCATAGGCCTGCGGGCTGCGGTCTTCTTTCTTCCAATAGCGCCCTTCGATCTCGTCCATCAAATCTTGATCGTGCGGATGGACCATCAACGGCAGGCCCGTGCTGCCGACGGTTTCGAAGCATTTGAATAGCTGGCCGTTGTTGTTGATGCCGATGCCGGGCATATGCGGGTAGTCGCGGCCGGTATCCTTAACCATGAAAATCTTGAACGCTAAAGGTCCTTCTTTGGCCAGCCCGGGGATCTCCTCAGGGACCGTGCCGGACGGATTGTGATTGAAGTCGACGATGGCATTCTTGCTGTGGTGCTCCACTAGCGCGCGGTAACGCTCCACCGTGGTCGTCGGCGGGTTTACATTGGGCATACCGATCGACGTTGTCACGCCTCCGGCTGCCGCGGCCATGGTCGCCGTGGTGATGTCTTCTTTGTGCGTAAAGCCTGGATCGCGATGATGCGTGTGCGTATCGATCAAACCGGGAATGATTTTTTTGCCCTGGGCATCGATTTCCGCATCGGCCATATCCGGCAAAAACGGCGGCTTACCCAGTGCGACGATCTTGCCATCGCGCACGGCAATATCTGCTTCGACGAACCCGCCCGGCGTCCACACTTCACCATTCTTAACCAACAAATCGACCTTAGCCATGAACTCGCATTCCCCCTTCGCCTATTGTGAAAAATCTTTTATATGATCCGGGCTTGGCAGAGTCAATCTACGAGTAAATAGGCTCCACTCACGGGCGAAATCTGGCTTGACTCGCTAGGTGAAATCTGAAAATATCGGCGCGCCTCACCGACCGTCGATCGCAGGATACAAGGAGTACCTCCATGCTGTCTATTGCCAATCTCGTCCTGGTTGCGTTTTTCGGTCTGTCGTTAAATGCGCTCTCAGCGTTTGCTCAAAGCGCCCAACTCCTTGAGGCCGCCAAAAAGGAAGGCAAGGCGGTGATCTATGGGTCACTCGAATCCGACACCATGGACGCCATCCTGCAAGGCTTCAAAAAGAAGACCGGCATTGAGGCAGAGTATTGGCGTGCTTCGGCGACCAAAGTCATGGACCGCGCCATGACCGAGTTTCGCGCCGGCAAAGCGGCCGCCGATGCCATCGTCGCCGCCGACAACGTCATGCGACTGATGCAAAAAGAGGGTTTTTTTCAGAGATACGACTCGCCCACCAATGTCGAGTATCCTAAAGAGGTCATCGATCCCAACTTGGGTCCGCGCTATCGCAACGTTGTCGTCGGTGTGGTCTATAATAAATCGGCGCTGAAGCAGAACGAATATCCCAAGTCGTTGGAAGATCTCGCCAAGCCGCAATACAAAGGCAAAATCGTCATGCCCGACCCGACCCAACACACGACCACGACCCAATGGCTGGCGAGTTTGTACAAGATCATGGGTAAAGAGAAGGCCGAGAAATTCATGCGCGACCTCGCGGCCAACAAGCCGGTGTGGGTCGAATCGCTTCTGCCGTCAGCCGAGCGCGTCGCCAGCGGCGAAATTCCCATCGCCATCACCTACGTAAAGTACGCTTACATCCATGGCAAAAAAGGCGCGCCGGTGGACTACGTCAGAGACCCCAAACTCATCGGCGATGCCAGCTACATCACGCTGGCTAGCAAAGCACCGCATGCCAATGCCGGCAAAGCCTTCATCGATTATTTCCTCGACGACGAGAGCATGAACATGATGTCCAAGTTGGGCGAGTTTGTGAATCGCAAGGGGATCCTGCCGCCGCTTCCCGGCGCCGACAAACTCGGCTTCGTCGAAATGGATGACTTGAGCACCAAAGAGTTTGCCGAGAAGAAGAAGGAATACACCCAGATATTCCTTCGCTAAGCGTTACTCGTGTCGATTCCAGAAACCACTTTCAGCACGCCAGCGGCCCTCACCTCGGCATGGAGCCGGTCGAGCATCGGCGTCTTTTTGAGTCAGCCGATCAGTTGGGTGTTTCTCGTCGTTGGCGGCATCATCGCTTTCCTCAGTCTCTATCCAACCTTCTTCTTGTTCTACGGCAGCCTGACGGACGCGCCCTTGGGGCTGCCCGGGAAGTTTACGCTGCAAAACTACGTGCGTGCCTATAGC
>DASSGE010000561.1:0-4490 GCA_035693605.1 Binatia bacterium | reverse complement strand
GAACACGTAATTGACGGAACTGCTCGCGCCGCGGCGGCAAATGACTTTACCTCAGGGAATGATGCCGGTGCCGGCGTCGAAGATTAAGCGCCGGCCGGCGACGCTGATCTCGACGCATGAGGTGTCGCCGCCGATGTGGCTAGTGCTCGGGCCGGTTGTGGGATAGCTCCCGCGCACACCCCAAAAGCGCACGCGGAAATCGTTTGGTGCAAGTGTCATCGCAGCCATGTAAAGCAGATTTGCCGAAAAATTAAAAGAATTAACTGACTGCGCTATCTTGACGGGGATTGCAACCTTGCAGCACTGGCCGCTTCTACGTAAAGTTAGAGTGTCGGCGTTGATGGCCGCGCTGAACCAGCGCTTCCGGGTGACGGCTGTTTTGTGCCGTTGCGGGGAATTTTTACGGCGCGTATTTAATGATCACGCCATCCAGGGCGGCGATTCTCGGGGTGCGCGCCCTGGCCTTTCCGGTATAAGGCTGTCTGCTACATAACCGGCAGTTGTCGACCCGGCGCCCGTTCACGCTGTTGCTCGCGGTGCTGGCGGCATGTAAGAAGTATAGGCTTTCGGTCGCAAAAGGTATCGCCAAAGTACGCAAAGAAGTGAAAAGCGAATCGGACCGGTATGGGTGGACTAAAGCAGATCCCTCCAACGGACCTCAGAAAAAAAGGAGTAAATAAATATGACCGTCGATAAAGAATTTTTCAATGTTAAATATAAAGAAGGCTCGCTCGATCCGAAAACCGCGCAGTTGGTGTTTTTCGCCGTTAGTATCGCAATCGGTCATGAGGATGGCGCCAAGTTACACCTGGCGAAAGCGCGCGAATGCGGCGCCAGCGAGGATGAGATCACCGAGGCCGTGGTATATGCCATGCGCCCAGCCGCGGCAAAGGTACGCAATTTCGCCAAGGCGGTCGTTGCCCAATAACCGTTCAAAAGTCGTTCAATAAGTTTAACCGTATTACCTAGGTAGCGAGCCGGACTATGAAGCAATGGACAATCGACGTTAACGAAGAGACCTTTGAAGCGGCGGTACTCGAGCGTTCCAGCGAAGTGCCGGTGTTGGTCGACTTCTGGGCGGAGTGGTGCGGGCCGTGCAAAGCGCTCGGGCCGGTGTTGGAGAAACTCGCTGACGAATATGCCGGCGGGTTTGTGCTCGCTAAACTCAATGTCGACGAAAACCCCAACCTGGCGGGCATGTTCGGCATTCAAGGCATTCCTGCGGTGAAATTATTTCGCGACGGCGATTTGGCCGCGGAGTTCACCGGCGCCTTGCCAGAGCCGATGCTGCGCGAGTTTCTCACTAAGTATTTACCCTCGGCAAGTGACAAGGAAGCGGAAGCCGACATGGCCCTTGAAGCCGAAGGAAAATTGCTCGAAGCCAAAGCTGCCTATGAGGCCATCTTGGCCGCCGACCCCGATCATGGGCAGGCGCTCCTCGGCATGGCTCGCCTCGCCATGAACGGCGGCGATAACGCGGCGGCGACGCAATTTCTCGAGCGAATTTCCATCGTCGCTGACGAACGCAAAGAAGCCGACCGCTTAGTCGCCCGATTGAATTTGCAAGCCGGCGGCGCGCAAAACGAGACGGCGCTGCGACAAAAGATCGCCACCGATCCAAAGAATATCGCAGCGCGTTTCGAATTGGCCCAGGCGCTCGCCGGCATGGAAAAATATGATGAGGCGCTCAAAGAGTTTCTCGAAGTCGTCAAGGCCGATCGCACATTCAAAGACGACGGCGCGCGCAAGGCGATGCTCCAGATCTTCGAAGTATTGGACTCGGATGATCCGCTGACCGACAAGTACCGTTCGGAACTGGCCGCGGTGTTGTTTCGCTGAATCGCACAAGTTTTCTCACCGTCAAGGCACGAAGATCACCAAGTTCGGATCAATATTTGTTCGCAACCTGCATGTCCTGCATGGCTTTGTCGTAAACGTTGCTCTTCTCGAAATCTGACCATCCCATGGCTCTAGCGGCGGACCAGATCGAGCGGGAAGTGCAGCGCCTTGGGCGCGCGCTTTATCAGGCGGCGGCGCAGCACAAGCCGCCGTTGTTCGAGGCTCAGGATTTACTCGGCCGGATGATTGACTGGTCGTTGGACGATGAGTCGCTCCGGGTGGCGCTGTTCCGCTTTGTTGATGTGCTGCCAAGCTTGGAAACTTCTTCGGAGATCGGCCGCCACCTCGAAGAGTACTTTGCCCGAGTCGATCATGCGCTAAGCGGTCTGGCGATTCTTGCCCAGGCCCTGCACGCCGGCACTTTGGTGGCACCGCTCGTCCGGCGCAACGTGATCAAGCTGGCGCGCCGCTTTATCGCCGAGGAGAGCGGCAACCATTTGCCATCCGTGCTTTCGAGCCTGCGCAAGGAGCCGGCGGCGTTTACCATCGATGTCGTCGGCGAGGCCACGGTGAGTGACAGTGAAGCTGCGGCGATGCAGCGGCGCTATCTGGATCTCATGCGTCGCCTTGCGGCGGCGAGCGCGAAATGGCGAGATTGTTCACAGATCGACCAATCGCCGAACGGCAAAATTCCTCGAGTCAATCTGTCGATAAAACTCTCTTCGCTGTGCGCCCGCTTTGACCCATTGGATCCCAACACCGAAGTCATCGTGCGCCGGCGTTTGCGCGAACTGTTCCGCCAGGCGGCACAATTGGGCGCGGCCGTGACTGTCGACATGGAGCACAATGCCTTTCGCGAATTGACGCTGGAGATTTTTCGTGAGGTTTTGGAAGAGGACGAGTTTCGCGCGCAGCCGTACGCGGCGATTGCGCTGCAAGCTTATCTGCAAGATTCGGCACGAGATGTTAGCGCGTTGATTCGCTGGGCGCGCGATCATCAACGCCGCCTGGGCGTGCGCTTGGTCAAGGGCGCCTACTGGGACAGTGAGATCGCCTGGGCGAAACAGAAAAGTTGGCCGATCCCGGTATTCTTGGAGAAAGCCGCCACCGATGCCAACTATGAGCGGCTAAGTCGTCTCTTGCTCGAAGCCTACGATGTTATCGATGCCGCTTTCGGCAGTCACAATCTGCGCAGTCTCGCCCACGCCATTGTCGCTGCCAATGCGATCGGTGTGCCGATTAACGGTTACGAGATCCAGATGCTCTACGGCATGGCCGAGCCGGTGCGCCAAGCGATTATTCAGAATGGCCAGCGCGTGCGGGTTTATTTACCCGCCGGCGAATTACTGCCGGGCATGTCATATTTGATCCGCCGCTTGATGGAGAATACCTCGAACACATCTTTCCTGCGCCAGACCTATGCCGAGAAAAAAACGGTCGAGAGCTTGATAAAGGCGCCGACAGCGGCAATGCCGCCTAAAGAAGTGATTGAGGAAGCGCCCGATCGAAAGCGGTTTCACAACGAAGCGCTGATTGATTTTTCCAAGGTAGATAATCGCACGCGGTTTGTCGCGACGCTCCAGCAGGTACGCAGTGAATGGCAAAAACAACCGCGGCGCAGCAGCAACGGTCATTGGCTTGAATCGTTTAACCCGGCCGATCCCAACGAGATCGTTGGCCGGGTGAGGCAGTCAACCATCGCCGAGACGGAAAACGCGATTGACTCGGCGGCGCGATTTTTCCCCCAGTGGCGCGCCACGCCAGCGGCTAAACGAGCGGATATTCTCTTCAAAGCCGCGGCGATCATGCGCCAACGACGCTGGAGGTTGGCGGCGAACGAACTCTTCGAAGTCGGCAAGGGGTGGCGTGAAGCCGATGCCGATGTTTGCGAGGCGATTGATTATCTCGATTACTATGCCTCTGAGATGTTGCGCCTGGGCCGGCCTCGTGAAACGCAGCGATTGCCAAGCGAAACCAATATTTATTTTTATGAGCCGCGAGGTCTAGCGGCTGTCATCGCGCCGTGGAATTTTCCGCTGGCCATTTTAACTGGAATGACCGCTGCGGCCTTGGTGACCGGCAACTGTGTGTTGATGAAGCCGGCCGAGCAGTCGCCGATGCTAGGTATGCAGCTGCTTGATATTCTTCAGACCGCGGGACTGCCCGCGGGAGCGTGCCAGATACTGCAAGGCGGCGGCGAGATTGGCGCTCATTTAGTACGCTCGCCAAAGATTCATCTGGTTGCCTTTACCGGTTCGCGCCAAGTCGGTTTGGAAATCCTTCGCGAGGCTTACAGTCATCGGCCTGGGCAGACACATGTGAAGCGGGTGGTCTGCGAGATGGGCGGCAAGAACGCTGTGATCGTCGATACCGATGCCGATCTCGACGAAGCCGTGATGCATATTATCGATTCCGCCTTCGGCTACCAGGGACAAAAGTGCTCCGCGGCATCGCGGTTGATTTTGCTCGGTGAAGTGCATGAGCGATTTATTCGCCGGTTGGTCGACGCCGTGGCTAGTCTTAAGATCGGTCCACCGGAGGATCCGCGCAACGCCATCGGCCCGGTGATCGACGCCGAAGCGCTAAAACGCATTGCCGAATACGTTCAAATCGGCAAGCGGGAGGCCAAATGCGTGCTTGAAATGACTGCG
>DASSGE010000560.1:0-5037 GCA_035693605.1 Binatia bacterium | reverse complement strand
GATTAATATCCACGGTCAGATTTTGTCAGGTACTTCGACCCTGACCGACGTTACCCTCAATGGTGGCAACGTAATTCAATATAACAGTTGCGAGCTAAAAAAAGCTTTCGCAACCCAGCCTCTGGTGGTCCTCAATTGGAAGCAAAATCTCTATTAGAAGCAGCTTTCCTCATCGCTGAGATTTTGGGCTGACAGTGCTGCCAATACGGCGGCGGCTTTTTGCGGTGAAATGGAAGTTGGCCGATCCATTTTAACGCCGGCCCGTGATGGCGTCTTCCACTTGCTCGGCGATTTGATGGAGTTCGCGGAACTCATCTAAAAACTCGCTGGTCTTGCCGCCGAGCTGCATGGCGCGTTTGAGATCGCCGAGGTCTTTGGCGAGTAAGTTTAGTTCGCTGCTCAACATCCCACCGATGTTCTTGGACCGCTCACGTATCGAGACAAAATGTTTAAAGATGGGATCGTCTTCATTTTTCTTCGCCGGTACCTGTTCTTGATTCTCAGCTACAGGCTTTTTTGCTTCGTCGCCGCCTTTGTTAGCTGTCTCGCCCGGTTTTAACTCGGCCGCTGCTTGAGCTGTCGGTATCAGGCGAACTGGTTTGTCCGATTTTTCGACTTTCGTCACGAATGCTTTATCGACGCCGAAGATGCCGTCATAGGTTTCAAATAATACCTGCTTGCTGTTCTGCCAATAGCGGCTGGTAATAAATTCATTGCCATTTTTGAGTTTGATAACGAAGGCGGCTTCCGCGGGAAATATCGCAGCAAAGTAGGTTGCCATAATTGCGATCGGCAGCCTTAGTCGCATCGCTCGTCGCTCCTTTGTGAAACGTTTTCCGCCGTGCAGATAAATTCGGTTCCGGTTTTTCGATTAAGCATGTCTAATAACTTCTTTCTGGGTGAGAGGAATATCCGTCGATCAGATCAAAGTTAATTCGAGTGGGTTGCACATCCAGTAGCGCGGTTTGCGCAATACTGGTGCCATGTATCATCCTTTCATAAATAACTAAAATATAAACATTTTTGGCGAGTTTAGTGCTCCATCGCGGCCTTTCTTTGTACACGCCTTGACAAACTTCGACATCTGATGCGCTTGACAGCCTTTCGGACTCGGCAGTATGGTGCGCCAGTCTTGGAGTCGGGCATGATTTTGGCCGATCATGAGAAAGGCTTCTCTGCGATAGAGCTGGCCATTGTGCTGGCTCTTACCGGTCTGGTCGCCGCAATCGCGTTGCCGCGCTGGCGCGTGCTGGTGCAAAGTTACGAGCTAAACAACTCGGCCCGGCAAATTCAATCCGAATTGCACAATCTCAAGTCCCGCGCCGCTGCTGAGAACGTCAACTTTCAACTAGTTTATGAGCAGGGGGCGACGGCTTACACGATTCAGCGGGAAAATGTCGCGCTGGTTACCAAATTATTGGCAGAGGGTACGACCATCACTAAGGCGGGCACAATTACTTTTTCACCCAGGGGCACGGCGGTGGCTAATCGGGTCCGCTTGCTCGATGCCCAAGGGGTCTGCCGGCAGATCGTCGTAAGCCCGACCGGTCGGGTGCGCTGGTGCACGCCAAACAATTGTGCGGGAGATTGCTGAGATGATCCACTTAGGCTGCCGCCTCAAATTCGACCAATATGGTTACACTTTCAACGAACTTTTGGTCGCGATGACTATCGTTGTGACGGCGGTGATGTGTACGGCGTTGAACACGGCGTCGATGTTTCGCCATCAGGCGGTTAATAGCAACGCAACGATCGCGTTGCAATTGGCTCAAGACAAGATCGAAGAGCTGCAAGCGCGGGACAATCCTGCCGATGAAAACCGTTGCCCGGGCGCTGGGGAGATCGGTCTATCCGCCAACGGTTCGTCGGGCGGGCGGTTCGACCGCTGTTGGCGAATTCAGCCTTCACCTTTAGGGACCAACCTCAAACAGATTGATGTGACGGTAACATGGTCCGATCTCCAACCGAGCGAGGTCACCCTGTCGGTGCTGCTGTTCGCGGGGCTGTGATGGCGCTACTTCTGGAAAGTCGCGGCATGAGCTTGATCGAACAGGTGATCGCCCTAGGGTTGGGAGCGGTGATGATGACCGGATTGTTTGGCTACTTCCGGTCAGAAGTTTTTCATCTGCGCTCGCTTGAAACACGGACGACCACAATGGAAGACGCCCGGGGTGCGCTGGATATCATGATCCGTGACCTAAAAAACGCCGGCTCTTGGGCGACGGGCAGCGCGCCGGCGGAAACCGGTAGCGTGGACGATCCCGACCTCGATGCTGATTCTGTTTGCAACCGTGTTTACTTGGCGTCGACCAGCCGGGTTCATGTGCAAATGGATCTCAATGGCAACGGTAACTGCACCGACCTCGATCCACGGGAGAACATTCGCTATGAATTGACTGGTCCGACCGCCACGTGTCCTGGCTCAACAATTATTCGTCGCAACGGCGATTGCCTGGTGGCGAGCATCGTGCCGGGGCCAGCCGCGCTGTTTACCTATTATGACCGCGCGGGTAACAACCTCGGCGCTACCCCGAACCTAGCTGCGATCCGCCGTGTGCGCATTGCGTTTTCCGTGCAGATGAAAAATCCCGATTCGAGGGTCGGCGGTAACCTGACCACGTTGCTTTCGAGCAGCGTAGAATTTCGCAACTAGGTAGACGAGATGAAAGGCCCGCGCAACAATCTGATTTTAAGCCAGAGCGGTGTTGTGCTTGCGGGATCTCTGATGATTCTTGCCGCGCTGGTCGTCGCAGGTGTGGCTGCGCGGCTGATGTTGCAGAATGATCACCGCACTGTGGGAAATTTACGTCATGGTTCGCAAGTTTTTTATCTGGCGGCTTCCGGCATTGAGTGGGGCAAGAGCCAGTTACTTGCTACTACGGGGCTCACGCCGGCGCCTTCGGACCAGTCCGTGAGTTTCAATAACGGCAGATTCTCGGTCGCCTTCTTACCGTTATTGAGCGTTGGTCCGCTCTCGGCACAGTTCGTCGTGCGATCCTTGGGAGTTTTAAACAAGGATTCCCATGCGCTCCAAGCCGGTTTAACCAAGGGCTACGATTTAGGCGATAGCGCACTCGGCTTACGCGGCAACATTGAAGCGGTTGCTTTTAGTGGCGCGGCCATAGCCATTTCCGGCGTTGATCATGATCCGATTAGCGGCCAGCCCACCGGCGCCACGGCTGTTCGTCCGGCAGTTTCAACCGATTCTCTATCGATGAGTGACATGGTCCGAACGCAGACAGAAAGCCTACCGGCGGGAAGTTTACAGAGCGATTCGGGTCAATCAATGGTAGCGCCGAGCAGCTATCTGACCGGTACCACTCTTAACCAGCTCGCCGACCAGCTTTGCGCCGCTCCCGGGAGCGTTAACCTTTCGATACCGGGCTCTGGCACCCTCAATCTGGCAAACCAAAGTTGGGGAACGCGAACAACGCCGCAACTTCGGTGCGTGGATGGAATTCCTGGCGCCGGGGACAGTGTGACATTGTCGGGGAACACTAACGGGGCCGGCATACTCATCGTCAGAAATGCCGATATGATTTTGACCGGGACATTTCGCTGGGAAGGGCTGATCATCGTCAGTGGGAGCGAAGTCAGTCTTAAAGCCACAATGTCGAGCAGTACGGCCATCTTTGGATCGATTATGGTTAGCGAGGCTGGCAATCCGGCCATGGGAGCCATAGCTTTAGACCTACAGGGAAGCTTTAGGTCGGCGTTCAGCCGCACGGCTCTCAACGCTGCGGCTGGTTTGATTCCGGGCGGCAATCTTGGCGCACTCTACGCAAGTCTGCCGGCTTACCTTACTCAGAATTATTGGCGATCCGTGAACCCTTGAATGTGCCGCCAAGTTTAATTTACATTACCGGGCTAAGATGCTAAATTGGCGTTCTTTAAGGGTTTGGGAGCCATTAACCCCAAATCTCGGGAGCTTCCAAATGTCGAAAGATTTATCTGACAATCCTCAGATCGATCGTGTAAAATAAGTGAGTCGATTTTACGCCAGCGGTGTAACAGGGAGAGCGCATGGATACTAAAAAGACCATTATGGTGGTTGACGATAACCCAGATATTATCACAATCGTCAAAACCATTTTGGAAGGCAGGGGCTTTACCGTCTTCAGTGCTTGTAGCGGCCCTGAGTTGCTGAATATGCTGCCGAATCAAAAGCCCGATCTGATCATTCTCGATATCATGATGCCGGAAATGGACGGTCTTGAGGTACTGACTCGGCTTAAAGGCAAAACCGAAACTTCGACAATTCCGGTTATCCTCCTGACCGCTAAGGTGCAGTACGAAGACGTGCTTGGCGGATATAAGTTAGGCGCAGACTATTACATCACCAAACCGTTCACTAGCACGCAGCTAGTCAATGGAATCAATCTGCTTCTCGGCGAAGGCAAAGCAGCCGCGGGCTAATTCACACTTGTCGTAGCTTACCGGTGTGGTACCAGGACAAGGGCGATTTGCATCTTGTCCGGCTTTTATTCATTCTCCTACTTCATGGTTCGCTTTGTCACTTTCGAAGGCGGCGATGGCGCCGGTAAAACTACCCAGATTCGTACCTTAGAAAGTTATCTGATTTCTCAGGGTAAGCGTTGTTTAGTAACCCGGGAGCCTGGCGGGACTGAGCTAGGGACGATGCTCCGTCGTGTCCTACTTGACGCCGGTGGGACGCCGATTGCACCGGCGAGTGAGTTATTTCTTTACTTAGCCGACCGAGCGCAGCATGTCAGGGAGGTGATTATTCCAGCAGTGGCTGCTGGTAAGATCGTGTTGTGTGACCGTTTTACGGACTCCACTCTGGCTTATCAAGGATATGGGCGCGGTTTAGATTTAGAATTGCTGCGCCAGTTCAATCGCGTTGCGGATGACGGTATGCGGCCCGATCTGACCTTGTTGCTCGATTGTCCGGTTGCCATCGGCTTAGGTCGTACCGCTAGCCGGCTGGCGCAGTCTCAAGTCAATTCGCCGATGGAGGATCGCTTTGAGCGGGAAAGGTTGCAGTTTCATGAAAAGGTCCGCGCCGGGTTTCTCGCG
>DASSGE010000559.1:0-3431 GCA_035693605.1 Binatia bacterium | reverse complement strand
TGGCGCAGCTGCCGGAAATTGGCAAGGGGAATGCGGCAACATGCGGCGAGTTTTTGCGCCGGCTACTAGCATATAAGCAAGTTTACTTCGATGTCGGTGTGGTGAACAGGACGGGAATCGTAGGTTGCCGCGCACGCGACTCCGGCCCGGCGTTTGATTTGGCGCACAATACTCTACGGCGACGGGTTTCCGAAACCAAAGACTTTGTCATTGGTGACTTTCAACTGCTCGGCAATTGGCAGCGCCGGGCGCTCATGTTTGGATATCCACTTTTAGATGATTCCGGCGCCGTTCAGGACATACTCATTGCGGCGCTGCATGCGAACCGGATCGATCAGCTTGCCGCCGAGACCAACCTGCCTGCCGGTATGACGCTCACCGTTCTCGATCGCAACGGAACGATTTTGACGCGAATCCCGGATCACGAGGAATGGATCGGCAAGCATATGCCCGATGCGCCGCTTTTAGAGTTGAAACAGCTGCGCAACCAACCGACGAAGGAAATCGATGGTTTGGACGGAGTCACGAGACTTTATGCATTCAATACTATAGGCGCCGGAGGCGAGCGGGGGCAGCTTCACGTCATCGTCGGAGTGTCGAGAAACATCGCGTACCAGGAAGCCAATTATGCGCTCCTGAGGAGTTTGTTTTGGATTACGGTCATCACGGCGATGGCCAGCGGGTTTGCCTGGTTCGTAGGCAGCAAATACGTGCTCGAGTACCTGAAGAAGCGCGCGGAGGCCGAAGAGGCTCGCGGGCGGCTAGCCGCCATCGTCGATTCTTCCGAGGATGGTATCATCGGCATGACTCTCGAGGGTGCAATTACCAGTTGGAATGGCGGCGCCGAACAAATGTACGGCTACGATCCCGCGACTATTATCGGCCAAAACGTCGCGGTGCTGACGCCGCCCGAGCATCGCGGAGAAATTCCTGAACTGATGCAGTTCGTGCGCTTGGGTAAGGGCGTCAATCGCTACGAAAGCGAACGGATCTGCAAAGACGGCCGGCGTATTGCCGTCTCCGCCTCGCTATCGCCGATTCGCGATTCGCAGGGAAAAGTCCGCGGCGCCGCGACGATTACCCGCGATATTACACTGCTGCGCAAGGCTGAAGAGCAGCTGCTCTTGCACACTCGCCAGCTGGAAGCATTGCAAACGATCGCTCAAGGAACCGCCGAAACGCTATCGCTGGCGGAGATGGTGCCGCACTCACTCGAAAAACTCGTCGCGCTGGTGCCCTGCGAGTATACAATTGCTTATTTCATTGACGCCGACGGCGTTGTCAAGTCTTACTCGGCAAGTCGCCTCGCCGAATCTAGATCGCCGCGCGGGCAATTGGCTGATGACTTAGGCCAGACCGCAACCCAATGTACTGGGGAGTGGTTTGTCGACGATGTGACACTGGTAACGGAACTCGCGACACTGCAGGCCCACCATGGCGTCAGATCGATGGCGATTCTACCGATGACGCGCAAGGATCGGTGCCGAACGATTTTGGTTCTGCTTTATACGACATCGCGATCATTCGGGTTGGAGGAAACTCAGTTTCTCAAAGCGCTGGCGCGGCCGATTGCGCTTGGGGTGGAGAATGGACAACTCTATGAGTCATCGCTTGCTCTCATCGACGAACTGGCGGACGAAATCGAAGAGCGTAAAAAGGCCGAAAAGCAATTGGCCGACTTCAATGCCATGGTGGTGCACGACCTGCGTTCGCCGCTTTCCAACATCGTCTCGATGGCCGAGTCGGTAAAAGAAGGGGTGTTCGGCGCAGTCAACGATCTGCAGCGCAATTGGTTGAACAAGATCGAAACCAATTGCCGCAGTCTCATCGATCAGGTGAGCGACTTTTTGGACTTCTCACGAATCGACGCTGGCAAGCTGAACCTCGTGCGCGGACGGCTAAATTTGGAGTCGCAAATCGAGGAAATTGTCGCGGAACACTCAATTGAAGCTGAGAAGCGCAATATTAGGTTGACCGCGAAAATCGACGGGCAGCTGCCGATGGTTTGGGCCGATTCCCGGCGGATCACACAGGTGCTGACGAATTTTATCAGCAATGCTCTAAAATTTACCGACAATGGCGGTATGATCGAGGTGTCGGCATGGCGCAGCCAAGGCGCCGTGGTGGTTTCAGTGCGTGATTCTGGTGCGGGCATCGATTCCGAGGAGCAAAAACACATTTTCCAGATGTATAGCCAGGTGTCGAGCAGCGAAAAAAGCCAGAAGCGCGGGAGTGGGATCGGGCTGGTAATTTGTAAGAAGGTCATCGAAGCTCATGGCGGGCGCATCTGGCTTGAAAGCGCCCTGGGTAAGGGCAGCAGCTTTTACTTCTCATTGCCAGCGCAGGTCGACAAAGAAGAATGGCTCCTCACACCGGCATAAGCCCGTGTTTCTTACGCGGCCGATCTTCTTGCTTATTCGCCAATATTTCCAGGGATTGGATTAGCCGCCTGCGGGTTTCCGCGGGCCGAATTGCCGCCTGGGCGAATTGTTTGGATAGAGCTTCGAACGGGCCGCTAAAGCGGTCTAAATACTCCGCGAGTTTTTCGGCACGAGTTTTTGCCGGATCGGCCGATTGATCGATCTCCTTTTTGTATAGCACGTTCACCGCGCCACCCCCGCCCATCACAGCGAGTTCGACACCGGGCCACACGAACAATTGATCGGCGCCCATCTCGCGGGTGCACAGCGCCTGTTTTGCGCCGCCGTAACCTTTTCTTAGCACGATGGTGATTTTCGGCACGGTCGCTTCGGCGTAGGCGTAGAGCATCTTGGCGCCGTGGCGGATAATGCCTTTTTCTTCCTGCTGCTTGCCGGGGAAGAATCCCGGTACGTCCATCAACGTAATTATCGGCACATTGAAAGCATCGCAGAAACGAATAAAGCGCGCTGCCTTGTCGGACGCGTCGACGTCCAAGCTGCCGGCGAGAAACATAGGCTGATTGGCGACAAAGCCGACCGGGTAGCCATCGAGCCGGCCAAAACCGATGACGAGATTGCGCGCGAACTTGGCTTTCAACTCGAAAAAATCACCGTCATCGACAATCGCTTTGATCACCTGGACAATGTTGTAGGCACGCTTCATGTCCTCGGGAACGATTTTTTCCAAATTGTCGAGGCTGCGGCCAGGATCGTCGCTGCTGGCTTTGCGCGGCGGTTTCTCTTCGAAGTTTGCCGGTAAAAAACCGACCAGCCGGCGAATCATGGTCAAACATTCATCGTCATTCTTCGCCACCAAATCAGTAACGCCTGAAACTTCCGAGTGAATTTTGGCGCCGCCGAGCTCTTCCATGGTAACGGTTTCACCCAATACTTCTTTGATCACGGCCGGGCCGGTGATGAACATTTGACCGGAGTTCTGTACCTGCAAGATGATGTCGGTCAGCGCCGGTGAATAGGAGCCGACGCCGATGCACGGCCCCATAATCGCGG
>DASSGE010000558.1:0-2518 GCA_035693605.1 Binatia bacterium | reverse complement strand
GGAAGTCGTCTCTTCGGTCTGGGCGCGAATCTGCTTAATGCGGCCCTCGAGATCGGACTTCTTTCCGGCACCGTCGACGATCGTGGTGTTGTCTTTGTCGACGACGATTCGTTTGGCGCGGCCTAGATCGGTCAAGGCGATATTATCAAGCTTAATGCCTAACTCTTCGGCAATCAGTTTGCCGCCGGTTAGGATGGCGATATCTTCAAGCATTGCTTTACGGCGGTCGCCGAAGCCCGGGGCCTTGACGGCGACGCAGCGCAAGGTGCCGCGGATCTTATTAACCACCAAGGTCGCCAAGGCCTCGCCTTCGATGTCTTCGGCGATGATGATGAAAGGCTTGCCGGATTTGGCGATTTGCTCGAGAATCGGCAGGATGTCTTTCATGGTGCTGATCTTTTTTTCGTGGATTAGCAAATATGCGTCTTCGAGCACGCATTCCATTCTCTCGGGATCAGTCACAAAGTACGGGGAGAGGTAGCCACGATCGAACTGCATGCCCTCGACGACATTGAGTGTCGTCTCCAAGCCTTTTGCTTCCTCCACCGTGATGACGCCTTCCTTGCCCACTTTGTTCATCGCTTCGGAGATCACCGCACCGATGGTGGAGTCGTTATTGGCGGCGATGGTGCCGACTTGGGCGATCTCTTTGGGATCCTTGGTTGGCTTCGACAGCGTCTTGAGTTCGGCGATAATCGCCGACACGGCCTTATCGATGCCACGCTTGAGGGTCATTGGATCGTGGCCGGCGGCCACCAGTTTGACGCCTTCGGCGAAAATCTGCCGGGCCAATACGGTCGCTGTCGTGGTGCCGTCGCCAGCGACGTCAGAAGTCTTGCTGGCCACCTCTTTGACCATCTGCGCGCCCATGTTTTCAAACTTGTCTTCAAGTTCGACTTCCTTGGCGACGGTAACGCCGTCTTTGGTGACGTTCGGAGCGCCGAAGGATTTGTCCAACACGACGTTGCGGCCTTTCGGGCCTAGGGTCACCGTCACTGCATCGGCGAGAATGTTCACGCCTCTTAGGATCGCGTCACGCGCGTCGCGATTAAATTTGACTATTTTAGCTGCCATCGTTTCCTCCTCAGATTATCTGCTTAATTACTTTTCGATAACGCCGAGGATGTCGTCCTCGCGCATGATCAGATGCTCTTCGCCATCAACGTTGATTTCCGTGCCGGAATATTTTCCAAACAGGATGCGGTCATTCACTTTGACATCGAGAGGGGTAATCTTGCCGTCGTCGCTTATCTTGCCTTTTCCGACGGCAATCACTTTCCCTTCCTGCGGCTTTTCTTTAGCCGTGTCGGGGATGATGATGCCACCCTTACTTTTTTCCTCCTCCTCAATGCGTTTAACAATGACCCGGTCCTGCAAAGGCCTAATTTTCACTTCGCGCCTCCTTTCAAGCGGTTGAATTTAACTGACTGATTTTAAAGTAGTTTGCTGCTAATTGGCGCCGCCGGCGCGGGACCGGGGACAAACTAGAGCGGGATGAATCTAAGCATCAATCTGTTTATGTCAAGGTTTTTGTCGGCAAATTTCTTATAGAAATCGTGCAGGTGCAGTTAATTGACGCCTAGCGACGATGCTTGCGGGACTCTTCTTCGTAATACTTGCGATAGAGCACATCCCATTCCCGACTGCCGGGCGGTATATGCCGCGACAGTGTGGCAATCTTTTGGCGGACAGCGTCGTCAAGCTGGTCTTCAAATTGAAAAAATTGCTGGAGGATCTGTTTAGTCTCGGTGAGCGACCGGCCTTCGGCAGGGAACTCCGCCAACTTTGACTTGGTCAGACTGTCAAGCACGAGGTGAGCCAAGTGGGAAATGCGACTGTCCGAGAGCCGGCTCATAAAATGAAGCCTCTCTTCGCGGCGAGTTTCTGCTTGGCGAGTAAAAACATCTTGAACGGATCCATGTCTTTACTGACTTGAGCGAAACCGGCGAGCATTTTGCGGGCCTCTTCCTCGATGGCTTCCTCCTCCGCAAAGTTGCGCTTGATGGTTTCAATTACTCTGGCTTTGAGCTCGGCGTCGCTGGCTTTGCTGACGATCAATTCTTTTTTCCGATAGGCCTCAACAAGTTGCGATGCTAGTCGGTCCAGCTGTTCGGGTTTGACTTTCATGATTGTGAATAAGCCTGTGAATAACTTGCCGTCGTCTGTGGCTTAGCTATTCGATGGTAGTCGTTTACGGTTCTACCGAGCTTAAGATTTGAAGTCAAACCACAGGTTCGAGATCGCTCATTACCTCGTCGAAAGAGGTAATTTCTTGTACATAAGAGGTTTTTTTGAGAAGATCGCCAGGATTATGGTGATTCGATCGATTTTCCTACCAAGTTATCCACAGGTACTCGACGATTGTCCTTTGAACGGCCGCTGGCGGGCTGTGGATACGTTGCATGGCTGTGTATAAACCCTCGTCACTCGTACCAGGGTCGCGTATTGGCATCATCGCACCGGCGGGATGCGTTGACCGCTCCACACTGCTGGCGGGGGTGGCCGCAATCGAGGCTCG
>DASSGE010000557.1:0-2575 GCA_035693605.1 Binatia bacterium | reverse complement strand
CGCTCGCTGCTCCAACTATTGCGTTTGCCGGGTTTCAAGAACAGCCGCGGCTGCGGCGTGCCGGCAATGGTTTCGAACTGCAATTCCGCCGGCAACTCCAAACGCGGCCGGTTCGGGATCGACACCAGCTCATCGAGAAATACCTCGCTGTCTTCCACCGAGAAGGACACCGTCGTCGGCCCGCGCAAAACTTCAACCCAAGCAAACGCGCCATGATCGTTCAAACGGGCGATGCTTCCATCGTGAACCACCAAGCCGCCGGCAAGGAGCAAGAGCGGTTGCGCTAGAGTCAATACCGCCTCGCCGCGGCGCAGCGAACCTCCGAGCCGATAGCGCTCACTGTCGGTTTCACGCTCGACCGTGAGACAGAGCTCCCAAGCCGGACCGTCGTCCCATGCGAGCGGCCGGTCAGTTTCGAGCTTTGGGCTGCGCAGCAAACAACGTCCGGTCTGGCACATCAGCGGCAGCGCCAGCTCCCAAAGATTTTCCGGCACGATGAACAACGATGGCGCCGAATCGTAGTAGGACGAGTAGCTGTAGCCCAAGTCCTGGCGCGCGCCGAACAGCATCGCGGCGATGCGGCGGTCGAGCGGATCGTTCAGGCCGTCGACTTCGCGTGAATACAGCCGCTGGCTTTTGAGTTTGCCCCACTCGCCGTTGGTCTTGCGCTCGCGCCGGGCCACTTCGATGGTCAGTTTTTGCCGGCTCAAGGTGTAATCGACATCGATCAGATAAAACAGCTCGCGTTCGGGTGGCAGCCGGTCGTTAAACGGCGACACCGGCGGCGTCAGGGCATGACGAATGGTTTGCAGCTGCTGTTTCCAGCCTGGCGAATGTCTTTTCAGTGGACGCGTCCGACGCTCCGGCGAACCCGGCAACTCGCTTACGCCGCGGCTGCTCAAATGACCGTTGGATTCAAGAATTTTCTTGAGACAGCCGCGCTCCTCGGCCGCCATCGCGGTCGCCCAGATATGTTTGCAGGCGTTAAGATCGCCGGTGAAAAACGGACAGGTACACGAATAGTCGATGAAGCCGTCGGCAACTGACAGCTTCACACGATAGACCTGGGAACCTTGCACTCTGGCGGAAACTACACGATCGCCGGTGTCGAGCAAACGCACCGCGCCATGGGCAAAGTACGTGCGCCCGCGCTTTTGAGTAATCGGCGCAGTTTCGGCGTTTAATTCGTCGGTCAGGTATCCCATTTCGAACTAATAAGGTTAACGCACGCGTCGATAGAAGTCTATGTTTGTGAAACAAAACCACGAGCCGGCGGCTCGTCTGGTCTAATCAGCAACGGTGGCTAACATGAAAGAGGCTCTTGATACGACGAGGCCGAATTTCGAGTTCTGTTTTTTCAAACCCTTCATATTTTCTTCGCCCGGCCTTGGAAAATACATGTGCAGTCAGGATCTGCACGACGAAGTGGCTTGAGACTGCCGTCATACCGGCCAACGCCGGTATTCATCCCATCCTTCGCCAGGATTCGGCCTTCGCCGGCATGACGAATCAAGGGAGAAACCATGTGGCGCCGGGGGACTGCAATTTCACGCTCTGTAGAAAGCGTTAGCTCGTCGACACTTCGTGGTGAGATCCTCTCTTTTAACCATGACGTCGGGAGTCAATACCAATTGACAATTCGGCGCAGCGCGTGCGACAAAATTTCAAAACTATTTCGTGGAGGCCGCATGAAGAAAAACCCAGCGCGTATCATCGACGCCGACGGACATGTACGCGAGACCGACGAGGAAATAATTGAATACATGTCGGCCGGCTACCGCAGCCGGCGCGACGCCATGCTTTATTTTCCGCTGACACCGCATCACGGCTGGCACCGCTCCATACCCGCCAACGACTTTCGCCCGTCGGATTTCCGCGTGCCCGACTGGCGCGAATGGGTCGCTAAGCTCGACGAAGGCGGTTTCGAAATGACCGTGCTCTACCCCACCCGCCTCATGCATGTCGGCCAGGTTGGCAATCCCGTCTATGCCGCCGAACTCTGCCGCGCCTACAATGATTATCTGCATGATCGCTTCCTGGTCCACGACCGGCGCTTCCACGGCATGGCGCTGTTGCCGCTGCAGGACCCGAAAGCCGCGGTTAAGGAACTGCGCCGCGTGGTGCAACGTTATCGCCTGGTCGGCGGCATTCTCCCGGCCGACGGACTGCAATTACCCCTTGGCCATAAGCAATACTGGCCGGTTTTCCAGGAAGCTGACCGGCTCGGCTGCACTTTATCGATTCACTCATGCAACTCGCTGCGCGATAACGACCGCTATCTCGTGCCCAACGAAGCGGCGACCCTGACCCATGTGATCCCGCAGATGCGCCAGTTCACCAACATCATGTTCTCGGGTGTAATGAACAAATTGAAGAAGCTGCGTTTAGGATTTCTCGAGGCCGGCAGCGGATGGACGGCCTATTTGATCGACAAGATCGAGGACCGACTGCAACGCGTGCCGCCGGCGGAGCGGCCGGTGCTGCCGAGCGAATTATTAGCGCGCAAGCAGCTTTATTTTCAATGCGGTGAAGAATCCACGACAAAACGCGACGTCGAACTGCTTGGCGACGACTG
>DASSGE010000556.1:0-4294 GCA_035693605.1 Binatia bacterium | reverse complement strand
CCCCCAGCGCGCCGCCATCAGGCGCTGCGCCAATGGCGCGGCCGTGAAATCATTGACAGTCTGGCCCAGCACGGCGTATTGATTCGCAGTCGCTCCCTGCGAGGCGTTGTCGAAGAATCGGGCCTATAAAGACGTTCGCGCAGCAGTCGACGCCCGGCGATCGCGCCGGTCTGGCGCGCACCGTGGCGGCTCGAACCGGTGATTTGTTATGAAGGGATAGCGGTCGTCTGTCCAGGCCAAACCATTGGAACCACGAAAGAGGGTGACCTCATGCTCGAGCTCATTCGGCAGATCCTCGGACCAGCCGGCATAGTATTAGTAATCGTCGCGCTGGTTCTCGTCAGCGGCATCAAGATCCTCAAGGAATATCAGCGCGCGGTGGTTTTCCGCTTGGGCCGGATGGTCCGGCCGCGCGGTCCTGGAATCGCCTACGTGATTCCCCTGATTGAAAGGATGGTCCGCGTCGATCTGCGCACCGTCACCATGGACGTGCCGCCGCAGGATGTCATCACTCGGGACAACGTTTCGGTCAAAGTGAGCGCAGTGCTCTATTTCCGGGTGCTCGACCCGGTGCGCGCCATTCGTGAGGTCGAAAATTATCTGTTTGCCACTTCGCAACTCGCCCAGGTGACGCTGCGTAGCATTTGCGGCCAAGCGGAACTCGATGAGCTACTTGCCGAAAGAGAGAAAATCAATGCGCGAATCCAGAGCATCCTCGATGCCCAAACCGAGCCCTGGGGTGTGAAAGTCGTTCTGGTCGAGCTCAAGCATATCGATCTGCCGCAAGAAATGCAGCGCGCCATGGCCAAGCAAGCCGAGGCGGAACGCGAGCGGCGCGCCAAAATCATTCACGCCGAGGGCGAATTCCAGGCCGCACAGAAGCTCGCCGATGCGGCCGAAGTCATCGCGCAACAGCCCACCGCCATTCATTTGCGCTTCTTGCAGAGCCTGATGCAGGTGGCGGCGGAAAATAATCACACCGTCGTCATACCCCTCGCTACCGATATCGTTACCAAGTTGCTTGGCATAGCCGATAACAAGACCAAGGGTGAGCGCAGCGCTACAGGAGGATGACCCAAATGACCATCGAATTCACCCCGGATGAATCTTACGAACATCACCGGCGCAGCGTAGTTTGGTTTGACGCCGTAGACGATGACAAGGGAATCCATTGCGCGATTTCCATCGAAGCCTTAATCGAGCACTTCGGGGCGTTTGCCGACGATCCCTTGCCCGCTTTCAGAAAACACCGCCAACAGATTTGGGATCTCGCCGCCAAGCTGATCGCCGAGCGTCGCTTTGAAGACGACGGCACGATTTTGCTTCACAGCGCTGATTTGGCGCCAGGCAACCCTACGGCAACCCCCGAATCGCGGCGTTAAACCGAATACCTTCCTTGGCGGCGCTGCGTCACCGACGCCAGATTACCTAGCCATTCTCTCGGCCATTCTCTCGTATGCGAAACGATTCGCACCGGTGCTGCCCAGCACCGGTGAGCTAAAGGTTTCTCACCGGAAGAGCACGCCCGCCTTGGCGCCTCTATTGCGTACTTGAACAGCCGTAGGTGTCACGTGCGTTAACGGGGGCGGCGATGAAAACCCTAGGCATCAATATCGGCGCGTTGACCGTAAAAGTGGCGGCTTTAAACGGCGCTGAAACCGCCTCGTCAGTTGTGGCGCACTTTGGCCGGCCGCTAGAGGTGCTGGAAAAAATTCTTGTGGAGCAGGACTATGCCGGCGCCGATTATTTTGGTGTTTCCGGCCATCTTGGTCATATCTCTGAAGCGGCGGCGATTCAGCGCGCACTGGATGAACTCAAACAAAAGTTTGATGCCGTGGTTTCCCTCGGCGGCGAGTCGTTCCTGGTTTACATTGTCGCGGACGGCAAGATCAGCAACGTCCTGTCACATAACAAATGCGCCGCCGGCAGCGGCGAATTCTTCGTGCAACAGATTGGCCGCATGGGGCTGGGATTGGCCGAGGCGATCGAGACTTCGTTCGACGGCAAGGTCGTGCCGCTGGCAGCGCGCTGCTCGGTGCATTGCAAGTCCGACATAACCCATAAGCTTAATCGCAACGAGGCCAGCGCCCAGGATATCCTCCACACCCTTCATGACAGCATGGCGAGCAAAGTGATTGCCCTGCTCGAAAAAGGCCAGAGTGAATTGCGCCGCGTGCTGTTGATCGGCGGCGTTACGCGCAACGCCGCGATGCTCGCCGCCTTACGCGATAAGCTGCCGTCGACAGAATTCGTCGTGCTGCCCGAGAGCGTCTGGTTCGAGGCCTGGGGCAGCGCGTTGCTGACCCGCGACCAACCGCTCTACTCGTCGCCAAAATTCGCAGCGCAGGCGACTTTGAGCCACCTGCCCGCGCTCAGTCTCTACGACGACCGCGTCCAGATCATTTCTGCGCCGGCGCTGCAGCCGCCGCCCGATGGCGCCATGGTCCTGGGCGTCGACGCCGGCTCGACCACCACCAAAGCGATTTTACTCGACCCGGCCACCCATGGCGTGGTGGCCTCCTATTACACCCGCACTAAAGGCGATCCGGTCGCCGCCACCAGAGAGTGCTTGCGCGCGCTCGTCGCTCACATCGGCAACCGCGCGGTCGGTTTGGTCGGCACCACCGGATCGGCGCGCGAACTCGCCGGCGCCTATCTCGGTACCGAGCATGTTTACAACGAGATCTCAGCGCACGCCGCCGGTGCCGCTCACTACGACGCCGACGTCGATACCATTTTCGAGATCGGCGGCCAGGATTCAAAATATATTTATCTGCGCAACGGCGTGCCCATCGACTACGCGATGAACAACGCCTGTTCCGCGGGCACCGGCTCGTTTCTCGAAGAAAGCGCCCACGGCGATCTCGGCATGAATGTTTCGGAGATCGCCGACCTCGCGTTGGCTGCTCCCGAGCCGGTGCAGTTCAAGGCGACCTGCGCGGCATTCATCAACTCCGACATCCGCATTGCGCTGCAGGAAGGACAATCGCGCGAGAACATCGTCGCCGGCCTGGTTTACGCCATCGCCGGCAATTATCTCAATCGCGTCAAGGGAGCGCGTTACGTCGGCAAAAAAGTTTTTCTCCAAGGCGGCGTCGCGCTCAACCGCGCCGTCGGCCATGCGTTCGCCCATAGCGTCGGCCGGCAGGTCGTGATTCCACCGAGCCCTGAGTTGCTCGGCGCCCTGGGCGTCGGTTTACTGGCGTTGGAACGAACGCACGGAACGCTAAAAACCGCCACGGATCTATTGACCTTGGCCGCGCCCGAGATGAAACGCACGAGCCGCTTTACCTGCGGCGCCTGCGCGATGTATTGCAGCATCGATCATTTCGAAGTTTCCGGGCGGCGCTTTCCGTTCGGCGGTCGCTGCAGTCTGTACGAGAATGTCTGGAAACGAAAAACCCGTATCGCCGCCGCGCCGGATCTGGTCGAAGAGCGCAGCAAGCTGATCTTTGGCCAGCTCAATGGCACGAGCCCAGCTAAAGGCATGCGCATCGGAATTCCCAAGGCGTTGACCATGCATTCGCTCTATCCGCTCTACTCGACATTCTTTACGGGCTTGGGCATGGAGGTGGTCTTGTCGGAGATCGATCCGCGCGGCGAACTCAAATCCAACGCCGGCTTTTGTTTTCCTGCGCAGATCGCTCATGGCGCGGTTCTAGACTTGGTTCAACGCGGCGTCGAGCTGATCTTTTTGCCCCACCTTTTGCGCATGCCCGAGCGTGAGGCGTGGAAAGAAACTTATTTGTGTCCGATTACGCAAGCGAGCCCATATTTTCTCGCCAAGGCCTACCCGCAGATTCGTTTACTCTCACCGTTGCTTGATTTTAACGCCGGTTACGCCGCCAGCTCGGCAATGGTGGAATTGGCCGTCAACGAACTCGGCCAAGCGCGCGATTTTGCGCAACGACAGTGGGCCGCCGCGGTAGAAGCGCAGACGCAAGCTGAGACCGACATGCAGCAATTGGGACAGGCCGCACTGGCGCAAGCGCTCGCGGCGAATCAGCCGGCGATCGTCCTCGCTGGCCATAGCTACAACGCCTTCACTCCCGAAGGATCGCAATCCGTCGGCAAAAAGCTCTCGAGCATGGGCGTGGCGGCGATCCCCGCCGACTGTCTTATCGCAGCGGGCGCGGGGCCGACTTCCTGGCATTTCGCCAATCAGGTTATGAATGCGGTGAATGTCGTCAAACAGCACGCCAACCTTTTTCTCCTGTGCGTGAGCAACTTCAGTTGCACAATCGATGCCTTCACCCAATCCCTACTGGCATCCGAAATGGGTTCCAAGCCCTAT
>DASSGE010000555.1:0-4764 GCA_035693605.1 Binatia bacterium | reverse complement strand
CGCTAGGCTACTATATGGCGGCACAGGGTTCCTTGGCGATCTTCGTCATCGAGATCGCCGTCTATGCCTACTTGATGAATAAACTAGATCTCCAATACGGCATCCGCGAGGAGGGCTAAGCGATGAGTCTAGGAAAAATTTTCGGCCTTTATACTGTCTGCTTTCTCGGCGTCACGATTTTGATTGGTCTGGCCGAGCAATTCCTCGGCCTGTCGCCGCAATGGATCGGCTGGATCTTCATGGCCCTGTCGTTGGGCATTTACATTGTCATCGGTATCGTCACCAGGACATCGAACCCGGATCAATACTATGTCGCCGGTCGCGGCGTGCCCGCGGTGTTCAATGGCATGGCAACCGGCTCGGATTGGATGTCGGCCGCGTCGTTCATTTCAATGGCCGGCGCGCTATCCGCCCAGGGATTTGCCGGTCTCGCCTATGTAATGGGTTGGACCGGCGGCTACCTGCTCTTGGCAGTTTTCTTAGGTCCCTATCTGCGGCAGTTCGGTGCTTATACTATTCCCGACTTTCTGGGCGCCCGTTACGGCGGCAACCTGGCGCGCGTGATCGGCGTAGTTGCCGCGATATCCTGCTCATTTACCTACTTGATCGCTCAGGTTACCGGCGTTGGTTTGATCGTCTCACGTTTTATCGGCCTGGATTTTCAGATCGGCGTATTTGTCGGATTGATTGGCGTGCTCTTCTGCTCCGTTCTCGGCGGTATGAAGTCGGTCACCTGGACTCAAGTCGCCCAGTACATCATCCTGATCATTTCCTATCTGGTGCCGGTGGTTTACCTCTCATACCAGCTCTTTTCGATTCCGGTTCCAGAATTAATCTATGGACGCGTACTGCAAATCAACAACACCAAGGCCATCGAAATTACCCGTGATACCAAGGAGAAAGAAACACGCGCGCTATGGAAGAAAGATGCCGACGACGCGAATGCCAAAATCAAAGTCGGAAATCTCACCGAGGCAGAAACCGAGAAACTTAAGGCCGCGGCGAAAACCGCGACCCAGCAAGCGACTGCACCAGCAGCCAGCGATGACGCAAAAATCGGCCGATACTTAACCGTGCCAACCGGCGTCGGCATGTGGAATTTTCTGGCACTGACTTTTTGCTTGATGGTTGGCACCGCCGGGTTGCCGCACATTCTCACGCGCTACTACACCACACCATCAGTACGCCAAGCGCGTACTTCGGTGGCGTGGTCGTTATTTTTTATCTTCCTGCTCTACTTTACCGCTCCGGCCTATGCCGCATTCGCCCGCTATACGATTTACGTCAAACTGGTCGGCACCAAGATCGCCGAATTGCCACGCTGGGTCACGTTGTGGCAGCCTGCCGGACTATTCGAAGTTGTCGACCGGAACGGTGACGGCATCGTTCAGTGGGCCGACTTCGTGGTCAAGTCGACAGACTTTGTCGTTTTGTCCATGCCGGAAGTTGCCGGACTGCCGTTCGTGATTACCGGTCTGGTGATGGCCGGCGGTCTGGCAGCCGCGCTCTCTACTGCCGATGGCTTGTTGCTGACTATCGCCAACGCTTTTTCGCATGATTTGTATTACAACGTTATCGATCCCAAGGCCTCGCTAACCAAGCGATTGATGATCACTAAAGTACTTCTGGTCGTCACGGCGCTGGTTGCCGCGTGGGTAGCGACATTCCGAGTCGCCATCATAGTTGAATTGGTGGCGTGGGCCTTCAGCTTGGCTGGTGCGTCGTTTTTTCCCGCACTGGTTATGGGTATCTGGTGGAAGCGGGCAAATAGAACCGGCGCCTGCGTCGGCATGATCGCCGGTCTGGCCGTCACCGCGTACTACATGATCGGCAGCCGATTCTACGGTTTATCTTGGTTCGGCACTCAAACGATCGCCTCGGCGGTGTTCGGATTGCCGGTGGGTTTTCTGACCATCTGGGTCGTCTCTCTAATGACCGAGGCGCCGCCGAAAGAAGTTCAGGATTTGGTCGTCAATGTCCGTTACCCGAAGAGTGGCCAAGCCACCACCGGCGACCCGCTGGGCCGCGAGTTGCCGGCGGGCGCTCATTAAGCTAACACTACTCCACCGGGGCGAGTTCGAATCTACTGTCGCCCCGGTGGACCGTCACTCACTTGATCGAGCCAATCGCTGCAATCATATTGCTGTTGCGCTTCTTATGCTTCATGGCGGTGTTTTATCTCGCGTTGCATAAGCTCGTCGCGCGCTTGAGCCGCAAGCCGAACAGCAAGTTATTGTGGTTTTTCGGCGTACTCACGGCGCCGCTGACGATGCCTGTGAAAAGGTACTCCAGCCCGGATGCCACCAACGATCAGATTATTTCCTACGCGCTGACATTCTACGGGCTCCTCTGGATGGTGCTGATCTTCGCCGGCCGTTATTGGGTGAAATGATAGCGCGATGCCGCTAGCGTGCCATTTGCCTAATGACAATCGGTCGCTCTAGACTGGGATCCTCACGCTTCGACAGCACTAAAAGACGTGACCTCCACCGTTTATGGTGAATTACGACACCGCATCTGAAACTGCGACACTGGCCCTGCCGGTAAAGCACCTCGTCAAACGCGCGCCGTTATCCGTTGACGCCGCTGTCAACGTCGCGCAAGCCGCTCAACTGATGCAAGCCGAGCGAGTCGGTTCGATACTCGTCGCCAGTGATCCGCCGGGCATCGTCACCGACCGCGATCTGCGCGGGCGAGTGCTTGCCGCAGGACTTGGCCCCGATACTGCCGTCACCCAAGTCATGTCGCGCCCGCTGATCACGATCGACTCCGATGCGCCGGCGTTCGCCGCCCTGCGCCTCATGATCGAAGAAAACCTGCATCACCTAGCTGTAACCGAGGAAGCGAAGATCATCGGAGTCGTCAGCGCCAGCGATCTGCTGCTGCTTCAGCGACAGAATCCGCTCTATTTGCGCAACGTCATCGAACAGTGGGACGAATCTGCGTATGGAGTTAATTATGCCGAGGAGATCGGCAAACTCGTGCACACTCTCGACAGAACCGGCTTAACGGCTATTCACATCAGCCAGCTGGTCTCCAGCCTCAACGACGCTTTAGTCAAACGGTTCGTCGCTTTCGCGGTCAAAAGACTCGGCCCTGCACCGACGCCATTCGCATGGATCGTCTTCGGCTCCGAAGGTCGGCTTGAGCAAACCCTGCTGACCGATCAGGACAACGGCTTGGTTTTCCAGGACGATTCCGCCGCCGCGCGCGAATATTTCGCCGCAATGGCAAGCCAAGTTGTCGACAATCTGATTAGCGCCGGATTTCCGCCCTGTGCCGGCGGTTTCATGGCGACCCATTGGTGCAAACCGCTGGCGGCGTGGCAAGAGCTTTTTACCGATTGGATATGCTTGCCCAAACCTCAGGCGCTGCTTGACGCGGCGATCTTTTTCGATTTTCGCGCCGTGGCTGGAACCCTCGAATTGAACGGTTTGGAAGAGATCGTTACCGCAGCGAAGTCCGAGCAACGGTTTCTCTCGCACATGGCACGAGGCGCGTTGGATTTTTACCCGCCCTTAGGTTTTTTCAATCGCCTGCGCAGCAGCAACGGTAAAATCGACCTAAAGAAAGGCGCGCTCGCGCCGATCGTCGGGCTTGCGCGTTTGGCCGCGCTCGCGGCAGGTTCACGTGAACGCTCGACGCTGCAACGGCTGGCGGCCGCCAAACTTTCGGGACGATTTCTAAGCCCCCAAGACGCCACCGCGCTTGCGGAGATTTTTCCGATGCTTTTTCAACTACGGTTAAGCGCGCAACTCAGGGCCCGCGCATTGAAGGCCAGCATCGATCACAACGTGCGCCTGTCGGATTTGACCGAACTTGAACGCCGTCATCTCAAAGAAGCCCTCATCATCATCAAACAAATCCAAAACGGTATTCGCACCATTTGGCAGCTCGATCGGTTGGCTTAACTCTGCCAATCGACTCGCGCCACGATGGCGATATGATCGGACGGTTCTTCGGCCGACGGAAGAATGGTGCGGCCATCGATGCGGCGCCGCACTGACGCTTGGGCGTTGATTCCGCGCGAGAAAAAAAGATAATCGATCAGCCGCGCGCTACCGCCGATATTACAGGAAAAAACGTCGGGCAAATCGCGATGGGCGTATTGCAAACCCGCTTGCAGCACGAGCGCGACAACTTCGCTTTCCGGTGTGACGTTGAAATCGCCGCTGATGATCCAAGCGTTGGCATCGGCGATCCGGCATTGGTACTGCGCGAGAATTTGTTGCACTTGGCGCAAGCCGCGCTGGGCGCCGCGAGTTGTGTTTGGCGGGTCCCAGGTCAGATGCGTGTTGATCAACCCCAATGTCTTGTCGCCATTGCGCATCATGACCCACTGCGCGATGTAGCCGCTGTCGTGGCTCACGCCGGCGCCGTCGGCAAAAGCGATAACCCGCGAGTCGATCCAGTCAAAGCTCGTGCGCCGATAAAAAACCGCCAAACCTTCCGGCCGCCCTGCCAGCTTACGCGCATATTCACCACGGTAACCGCGCTCGGCGAGAAAAGTACGCAACGCAACAAACATTTCCGGCTCGACTTCTTGCAAGCAAAACAGGTCGGCATCGAGGTTGGAAATATATTGCACCAATGCCGGCACGCGCCAGGACGGATCCAACACCAGCCCAGGTGTGCGCCGGTACCAGGCGCGCTGAATGTAGGCGCTGGCAAGGACGTTATATGAGACGACCGAAAACGACATAGAAGCTTGATTTTTTCAGCGCCGAGCTCGATTACCTCACCACAGCCACGAGCATGAACTTA
>DASSGE010000554.1:0-7366 GCA_035693605.1 Binatia bacterium | reverse complement strand
TCACCATCTTGGCCATGTCCTCGCCTTCGTGCAGCACCGTGGCGGCGACGAAGCGCCCGCCGGTCATGTATTCGCTGAGCTTGTACTCCAGGTGCTCGTTCACATACCCCATGTAGATGGCCTGGTCGTCCATCCGCTTGGCCCAGAACGGCAGCCAGCCGAAGCCCGATTCGAGAATGCAGTAGCGGATGTCGGGGTAGCGGTCCATGATGCCCGCGCCGAAAAAGGCGCTCATGGCGCGCATCGCGCCCCAGGGGTGCGAGGCGGTGCGGCCGATGAACGGGTTGTCCCACAGGTCGCGGTAGCCGGGATAGCCGGCAGTGAAACTGTGATGCGCGACGCACAGCCCGGCGTCGTTGGCGGCGGCCCAGAGCGGCTCTAAACTTGGGTGGTCGATGGGCATGCCTTCGGCCAGATTTGGATGAATGCCGGCAGCCCAGGGCGCACGCGCCCAGGTTTTGATTTCTTGCACGGATTCAATGACCGCTCTGCTGCTGACAACGATGAGCGACTTCAGTCGGTGCGGATAGTTTCTACAGAAGTCTTGAGTGAAGCGGTGATTGGCGCGAATGAAAGCCATTTCAATTTCCACGTCGTCGGTCGCCGGCGGCAACCCGGGCAGCATGAGCTGAACGTCGACTCCCTCTTCGTCCATGTCGCGGATGCGCGCTTCGACGTTGTCATCGGCGCCGCCAGCTGTGGGAAAGCGCCCGCCCATGAACTTTGGAAAATGTGGCTCGATCTTTTCTCGCGGCCCCGCTTCACCGAGAATTCTCAGCTCTTCGCGCCACCCGCCGCGCGTTTTGAATCGATAGCGGTGACGATAGGGCGGCTCGAGTTTCTCTCCGGCCCAGCCGATGCGAAATGGCACCTTGTAACTCTCCCACTCGGGCAGCAGCTTGCGCATGGACGGATCGAGGTAGGGTTCCAGGGTTTCGGCCGAGGGGCTCAAGTGCGTATCCGAATCGTAAATCTTAAAACCGTTGCGCATGCGAGTTCCTCTTTGAGTGCCTAGCAGGGAGATGGTCTTTCCATACCACGACGAGTGCGGCCACGCCTAGAGCGAGTTTTTTCGGTTCAGCGCTAGCGGTCGGGCCAATTGCGAGGGTTAGCATTTTAAATCGCGGTCCGCTGAATCAGGACAAGCGTTGACCTTTCGATCCGTCCGGAGTCCGACAATTGTTGCGGTGCTACTTCCCTGCGGGGAGCATCGAAAAGTCGACAAACTTTTGCACGTCGATATCGGCGGGTACGCTCCGTTCCTGGCGCAGCACCTCCATGTAGCCGCGCAGGATTTTCGGCGCCACGCGGCCGTCCGGGTTGAGCATGCCGATAAATGTGTCGTAAGTCCCATTGGCTTCGGCAGGAGTAATTTTGAACTTCTCCGAGATCATTTTGACCGAGTCGGCGCGGTTGGCGCGGATCCAACCGATGGCATCGAGGCAAGCAGCAATGGTTTTTTGCACCCGCTCGCGGTTGTTGGCGATCTCGGCGCGGGAAGTCACCAACCCCGAGGTCGGCGTATCGATGAGGTCGCCGATCATGACGAACTTTTTGAAACCGATGGAAACCGCCTTATCGTCGTAAGGCGGCGTCAGCACCGCGCCGGCAACTTGGTTCGTGGCGAGGGTCGAGTAGCTGCCGGCGGTGCCGCCAGTCATAACGAAGCTGATCTCCTTGTCGTTGATCTCCACTTTCTTGAACCAAGCCATGAGCAAGTAATGACCCGTGTTGCGGATGCCGGAGATGGCGATCTTCTTGCCGAGAAGGTCCGCCGGCTTGTTGATCGCTTTGCTTGTGACCAGCATCCATGGATTGACGGTATAGAAGTTCAGCACAGCCACCAATGGCAAGCCGGCGACCGCCGCCGAGATTCCGGTGGACAGCGACGGAAAGAAATTGATGTTGCCGTTGATCAGCGCCTGCGGTTGGATGGCGGTGTTCATTTGGATGTATTCCGCTTCGATGCCGGCCTTTTTGAGAAAACCTTTCTCCTGAGCGACGTAAAAGGGCATATAGGTGAGAGCGACCGATGGTAAACCGACGCGGATCTTCTGCAAAGCCTCGGCGCCATGACTCGCCGACGCAAACACAATGCTCACTGCCAGCCCCGTGACGATCAGCGACCTTTGTGGTTTCATGCTTGAGATCCTTTCCCGAAGGTTGACGGGCCCGGTTTGGCAAATGGATCGGAGCCGGTTCGGCCCGCGCTTCTAACTTAGTCAAGGTCTGCGCCGCCGGTCAATCTCTTCGAATGCGGTCAACGGGCAATCGCGCCGGCGCGAGCAGATTTATGGCTTCATCCGAATTTGCAGGCGCGGACGATTGTTGACAGCCCGTGGCGCCGCTCCTAGAGTAGGCAACGGCTTATTCGAGGTGACCTGATCTATGTTTGCAAGGACAGTATTTGCGCTTCTCTTTGTTGTCTTTTCTCGCTCCAGCTTCGCTGCGGAAGCCAAGCCGGCTTGGCGGGCTGAGTGGGACAAGACCGTGGCGGCGGCTGAAAAGGAAGGCGCGGTTTCGTTGTACATATTCGAAGCCGGTCCGCTCACCGAAGAAACCGTGCAGGCTTTCGAGCGCGCCTATCCGAAGATCAAGGTCAACCAACTGCGCGGCCGCGGCAACGATCTCGGCCCGCGCATCGTTGCCGAAAGGCGCGGCGGCAAATATCTGGTCGATCTCTTCGCCGGCGGCAAAGGCACCGCATTGGGCACCCTTTACGCCGGCAAAATCTTGGAGCCGATCAAGCCGCTTTTGCTGCTGCCGGAAGTCTTGGATGAAACCAAGTGGTGGCGCCGCGAACATAAATATGTAGATCCGGAAAACAAATATATATTCGCCTACATCGGCAACGCTGGCGGCGTTGAGATCAATTACAATTCGACCTCGGTCAATCCCAAGGAGTTTACTTCCTATTGGGATCTGACCCAGCCCAAGTGGAAAGGCAAGATCACCGCGACCGACCCGCGCACCCGCGGCATGGACAATCCCGTATTGTTTTTCTATTACCACGCCAAGCTTGGGCCTGAGTTCATTCGCAAACTTTACGGTGATATGGAGGTGGCCATCGCGCGCGACTATCGCCAGCCAGTGGATTGGCTGGCATCGGGAAGGTACGCGCTGTGCATCCCCTGTGTTTCGGATGAAATGGACAAGGCGATGGACCAGGGTTTGCCGGTAGGGCAAATTCTTCGGCTGAAGGAGGGCGGCACATTGAGTTCGTCCGGTGGCACCCTAACATTTTTGCAAAACGCGCCTCATCCCAATGCGGCGAAGGTTTTCGTCAACTGGCTCCTGTCGCGAGAAGGGCAAACTGTGGTGCAAAAAGGCCGTAAGGGGCGCTCGCGCACCGCATCGAATTCGCTGCGGACCGATATCGCCAAGAGCGATCTGCCCGAGGAAGTTCAACGCCGAGACGGCGTAGACTACTTCGATGCTGACGACGACAACGTCGCCGATCGCCGGCCGGCCGATAAATTGTTCAACGAGATTTTCGGCAAGACCGGTAAGTAAAGCGTTCAAGGTTCAACGTTCAACGTCGGAGCCCGAGTTGGCCTCGTATCTTCAATCTCGTTGCGGTGAAGAACTGACCGGCCGGCCGGAAATGGGGAGAATGCAGCTATGAAAATCGCGAAACGATGCGGGTTACTTACATTTGTGGTGGCGCTGCTGACTTTCACGGGACAAGGCGCGGCGCAGGACAAGCCGCTGAAGAAAATCTACTGGGGCGTGTCGACGTTGTCGCCGACCTTGTGGATACCGTGGATTGCCAAGGAGGCGAAGCTTTTCGAAAAGAACGGACTCGATGTCGAGGCGGTTTTGCTCAACGGCTCGGGGCGGACTTCGCAAGCGATGCTGTCAGGCAGTCTGTTTGCGGCATCGGTGGCGTTGCCGCAGGTGATGCTAGCAGATTTGACCGGCGCCGATCTGGTGAACGTCGCCCACGGCATTGGTGTGCAGGGTAGCCGGCTGATGGTCCGGCCGGAAATCCGCAAGGTCGAAGATCTCAAAGGCAAGCGCATCGGCATTTCTAGTCTGGGCTCGGCGGGAGATTTGCTCTTCGGATACGTGCTGCGCAAATACGGCATCGATACCACGCGGGAGGTCACTTGGCTGGCGGTCGGCAATACCGCAGAGCGTTTGCAAGCGTTGATGAACGGAGCGGTCGACGCGGCGGATATGACGTACCCTGCTGATGTCGAAGCGGAGCGCAAAGGCTTCCGCGCCCTGCTCGATGCCAAAAAAGAGATCGTCTATCCAACGGCCTCGGTCGTGACCCGGCGCCGGACGATCAAAGAGGATCGCGATACGGTGATGCGCTTTGTGCGCTCGTTCGTCGAGGGCATTGCTTATTTCAAACAGAACAAGGAGTTCAGCAAGAAGGTCCTGACCAAGTATATGCGCACCACCGATCCGGAATATCTTGAAGGCTCGTATAATATTTTCCGCGAGGATTTTATCTCGGTGCCCTATCCTATTACGAAAGGGTTGGACGCAGTCTACGAGATTGCGGCGTTCCGCCGGCCGGAGATCCGCAAGCACAAACCCGAGGAGTTCGTCGATACCAGCTTTGTCGCCGAGCTGGACAAGAGCGGGTTTATCAAGAAGCTGTACGAGGGAAAGTAAGAAGGGATTGACTGCATAGAACGCAAACGACGGAAAGTTGGGAAGCGGAAGACGAGTTTAACTACAAAGCGCACAACGATCACAAAGAGTACGTGTCGGACTGGCATGATTAAGCGCAGAGAGCGCAAAAATTATTTGCAACGTCGGGGCGCAGCATGATGCGCCTTTTTGCTCTCCGGCCTTTGTGCGCTTCGGCTTTCCGTGATGAAACCGATTGTTCCCTGACACCTCTGAAAAAACCAAGTTGGCACAATTCACGCGCCTTTCCGGCCGGCATCTTTTAGCAGCTTGTCCCAGCGTTCGAGTTCTTTTTCGTATTTATCCAGCGGGTAGTCGCGTTCGGGGCGCCACTTTTTGAAACCGTAATTGGTCGAGGCGTTGCCGTAGTGATATTTCCCCAAAATCCCTTGGCCTTCGGGGCCGAGCAGGTAGTCGGCGAGAAGCAACGCGGCGTGGGGATGGGGCGGTTGGGCGGCAACGGCGACACCGCCGACGTTGGTCGGCACGATATCCATCGGCACCCATTCGACCGGCGCGCCTTTTTGCTGCGCGACGATCACATGATTGCGAAAGATCGCCGCGCCGGCGATCAGTTCTCCCGATGCAATGAGATCGAGCAAGGCCGGCGGAATGATCGTGTGCAGGCTGATATCCTGGCCCTTTAGTTTTTTCAATAGCTCGGGACCGCGCGTTTTTAAGATCGCCCCGATCACTTTGTTGCTCGTGTCGTCGAGTGTGAGACCGAGTCGGCCTTTGAGGGCGGGATGGAGTAAGCCTAGATAATTTTTTGGCACGGCATCTTTGGATAGGAGGTTTTTGTTATAGCCGAAACCAATATAGGATTCTCGCGCCGTGGCCCAGAAGTAAAGTCCGCGCTCGCCTTTGACCTTGGCTTCCTCGGGATAGGACGCAAAATACGGCGAGTGATAGGGGCGCAGCAGAAACGATTCGCGCTGGAACATCAGGTTTGCTTCGGTGGTCTCAATGGTGTCGACAATGGCTTTTCTAGCCTTGGCTTCTTCGACCATGCGGTTGGTGATCTCGCCACCGTTGGTGCGGTAAGCTTCGATTTTGACGCCGGCATACTTACCCTCGAAGGATTTGATCATGCCCTTGTATGAGTCGCCGGCAAGCGAGGTGTACCAAGTCACTTTGCCCTCGGTCTTCGCTCCTGCATACAGCACCGCTTCACGGTCCTTGCCGTTGTAGGTCACCAGCTCGGAAATGGTCATGGGCTTGCGCTGCGCGAGAAGTGCGTCGGGGAAAAGCACAGATCCAATAGATAGGATAGATAGGACGAAAATTAACAGCGGCATCGTCGACGATCTCCTCCAAGAACTATTAATTCGGCCACGTAAAATTCATAAGCCGCGGCCAGCTTTCACATCGCGCGGCGGCTGATCTCTTTCAAGAGCTTTTCCCAGCGTTCCAGTTCTTTTTCGTATTTGTCGGTGCTGATAGCGTGGTCCGGGCGCCATTTTTTGAAGCCCAAAGCCTTTGCCGCGCTGCCATATTCATATTTATCCAAGACCGCTTGGCCTTCGGGCCCGAGTAGATAGTCGGCCAATAACAAGGCGGCATGGGGATGGGGCGGTTGCACCGCGATGGCGGCGCCGCCGACGTTGGTCGGCACGATGTCCATCGGCACCCACTCGACCGGCGCGCCTTTGGCGATGGCGTTGAGAGTATGGTTGCGGAATATCCCCGGCGACGCCAGCACTTCGCCCGAAGCGATCAATTCCAACAGCGCCGGCGGAATGATCGTGTGCAGGGCGATTTCTTGCACCTTCAATTTTTTGACGAACTCTTGCCCCTTGGTGCGCAGCATGGCGCCGATGACTTTGTAAGCGGGATCGCTCACCGACACGCCCATGCGGCCCTTGAGTTCGGGATGGAGCAGTCCTTCGTAGTTTTTCGGGACGGCATTTCTTGACAGGAGTTTTTTGTTGTAAGCAAAGCCGATGTAGGATTCGCGCGCGATGCCCCAAAAATACAAGCCGCGCTCGCCCTTTTCCTTGGCGTCCTCAGGGTAGCTGGCAAAATGCGGCGAATGGTATGGACGCAAAAGAAAGGCGTCGCGCATGAACATCAGATTGCCTTCGGTGGTTTCGACGGCGTCGACGATGTAGCGTTTGGCCTTGGACTCCTCGATCATGCGCACAGTCATGTCGGAGCCCGAGACGCGGTAGGCGTCGAGCTTGACGCCCGGATATTTGCTTTCAAAGGCCTTGACCATCCCCTTGTACGAGTCGCCGGAGAGGGAAGTGTACCAGGTGACTTTCCCCTCAGTTTTAGCACCGGCATAGAGCACCGCTTCGCGATCCTTGCCGTTGTAGGTTACCAGCTCGGAGATCGTCATCGGCTTGCGCGCCTGGGCCAGGAGGCAAGTGGGAAATAGCATTGCGAGCGCAGTTAGGATCAACAGAACGTACATCCGGTGTTCTCCTCTTCAGTGTCAACGCTCGCCGATTTCTTTGGTGAGCCCATTGATTTCTTCTTCTCGTAGTCTGCCAGCGAGCGCGGCCTTCTTCGTATCCTCATTTTTAGACATAATCCGCCTCCGGATGGCCGGCGCTAAGATAATCACGAACCTGCGTCCCGTCGGTGACCGGGAAATCTCGCCGCAGTGCTCGAAACAGCATTGACACAATGAAATTTCTTTTCACTCTCACCGTTGGGTGATTTCCTTGGCGAGTTTTTCCCACTTCTCGCTGTCCTTCTCGAATTGTTCGAGCGAGCG
>DASSGE010000553.1:0-4575 GCA_035693605.1 Binatia bacterium | reverse complement strand
GGACTTTCGCATCACCGAAAGCATGCCTTGAACACTCTCAACCGGTCGTCACCAAGCCAGGTTCGCGCTTAAATAACGACTCGCAGCCGCTGTCGGTAACGATCACCGGACCGCCGAAGGTGAACTGAATTTGGCCGTCGGCCGATCGCGCCATCGGCTTCCAGACAAAGGTATTATTCTTCTCGATGGTGAGATCGCGGACGTGGTCATTCTTTACTCGATGCGTAAACAGCGGCCCGTCGCCGCCGTAGCCGCAGCCGTGCATTTGCAGCATCGTCTCCATGCCGCTCTTGGCGCCGAAGCCTTTGACGAAATCCTCCAGCGCGCCGAAAGTCACGCCGGGTTTGATCATTTGCAATCCGGCCTCGTAGACTTCTCTTTGCAAAGCGATCACCGGCTTCCACGGTTCGGGAATCTTGCCCAGCAACACCGGCTGGCAGACTTGGGTCAATTGCGCGCCCATGGTCGCGTTAATCTCATTCGTGATTAACGCGCCGGCTTCGAGCCTGCGGCCGATGGGCGGGTTGGTATACCGTTTCGGCTTCGCCGTGCCGATCGCGTCGATCGTCAGTGTCATCGGGAAATATTCGCTGCGCAGTGCCAACATCTCGGCCAAGACGTCGGCATAAAAAATCCCGGCGTCGATGCCGGGGCGGGCGAGCTTGATCAGTTCGTCGAGAGCTGCCGCAGCCACTTCGGCTGAACGGCGGACGAATTGCATTTCCTCCGCGCTCTTTACGTAACGCACCAGACCGATCACGTCCGTGGCGTCTTCGAAGCGCGCGTTGGGCACTTTGCCAATGGCGGTTTCGAGGGCGGTGTGATTGACCACGCCGTCGATGGAATCGCAGTGGGTTACCCTGCCGCCTTTCAAACCAGCCACACCGATGCGCGCCCGGTCGAAACCGAGGTCACGCAACGCCTCGCCCATGGGCTCGGCCCACTCGCGGCCGGTCTGCCAAGGCTCGGGCACCCATTGGTTGTTCGATCTGCGGTCGGCAACGACGATCGGCGCCCTGCCATCGGTCGGCAAGACCATCGCCGAGCAGCGCAGCTGGGTCATGTAGCGAGCGTCGATGCCATCGCCGAGAGGCACGAGAATGCAATCGAAGCCCGCCTTCGCCGCATTAGCGCGCACCGCGCTCCAGCGCCGGTCGCGCTCCGCCAGCGAATAACCGTTCCAAATATAAACCGTCGCGCCGGATCCCGGCGGCGTCGTCCAAGGCATATGGCTCCTTAGTTAAGGATGAAGGCGAAGGGATTAAGGATGAAGTCATCGAATTTGTGCCAATTCATCCTTCCGCCTTCATCCTTCATTCCTTTATTTATTTAATTTCCACCATCCCCGGCGTGCGTTTGACCAGCGGTTCGCCGCCTTTTTCGGTCACCAGCACGCAACCGCCCCAACTGGTATCAAAAGTGCCGTCGGCGCTATGGGCGATGGGCTTGAGAATGAAGACGTTGCCAGCTTCGAGCCCGACCTCGCGATTGCGCATGCCGCGGTTCTGCGGCGTGAACAACGGCCCATCATCGCCGTAGCCGCGCCCGTGCATGAGCAATTGGCTCTTCATGCCGCGTTTCTCGCCGAAGGTATTGATGACATCCATGAACTCGGCGAAGGGCCGTCCGGGCGTGAGATATTCCAATCCGGTGAAGTACATTTCTTTCTGCAGCTCGATAGCGGGTTTCCAGCTCTCAGGAATAGCGCCGAGTAAAATCGGCTGTTGCTCCTGAGCGATCAATCCGCCGAATACGGCGTCGACTTCGTTGGCAATCTTGTACATCGGCTGAAGCGTGCGTCCCTCCATCGGATCTTCAAAGCGCGGCAAGCGCCCGCCGCCGTTGGCGCCGCTGTAAAACGCCATCGGATAATATTCGCTGCCGAGAGACACCATCCGATGCATCACCTGAGTGTATAAATAACCTTCGTCGACTCCCGGCCGCGCCAGTTCGATCATTTTATCGATCCCCGCTGCCGCAATCGCCGCGCCGCGCCGCAGACACGCGATCTGCTCGGCGCTTTTGACGTAACGGGCATAGCCAATCACTTCCGTGGCGTTTTCAAACGTGGCATTAGGCAAGAGCTTAACCGTTTCCGCGTAAGAGCTGTGATTGATCACGCCGTGGAAGGCACGGCCATGAGTGTAAAAACCGCGGCGCGCGCCGGATACGCCGATGCGCGCCCGCGCCATGCCGGCTTCGATCAACGCTTGCGCCATCGTTCGGCCCCAAGAACCCTCCACCGGACGAGGCTCAGGAATCCATGCGTTGCCTTCTTCCTGATCGGAAATAACGATCGGCTGGCGACCGTCGGTGGGCATAATCACCGCGGCATTGTCGAGAGTGGTTAGGAAACGGCAGTCCGAGCGCGTGCCGCGATGCTGCTCCAAAGACAAGTGCAAATTGCGCCCGTCGACACAGAGCGGCACGAAAATGCAGTCAAAGCCCGCCTTGTCGGCATTATCGCGCACGCGCTGCCAACGCCAGTCGCGCTCCGCCGGAGAGTAACCTGTCCAGTGAATATCGGCCGGTGCTTCCATCTAAATTACTCCTGATCTGCTGTCATCTTGTGCCAATGAGTAACGACAATCGAATACACCTACTATGGGTCCAAGAAATCTTCCATAACTCAAATCCATAAGCGCTGACCTCCGAGCGACGGTGCATCGCTTTGATAGAGCTCGCGGGTTTTGTTAATGCTCCGATCATCCATGGAACTATTTGGCGCAATTTTTGTCTAATGCTAGACATGAACTCCCGGCTCAAAGTCCTGGTGGCCAACCTCGGCCTGCTTCTGCTGCTGTATACACTCTCGCGGCTGCTCTTCCTCGCGCTCAATTATCAATCTTATATCCAGCTATCGCTGCGCGAATTGGCTCTAGCCTTTCTTGTCGGCGGACGCTTCGACATCGCCGCAATTTGCCGCATCAACGCGCCCTTTATCGTTTTGTCGCTGCTGCCCTTCGGTTTCGTCGAGAAGCCCTGGTACCGTCATTTTCTCAAGGCGGTATTTCTCATCGCCAACATCCCATTCCTACTTCTTAACGTCGTCGATTACGAGTACTTCAAATTCACCGGCCAGCGCTCATCGCTTAGCTTGCTCGACATGGGTCAGGACATCACCGATCAAATCGGCCAGCTTGCGTTCCATTACTGGTATCTCGCTGCGATTGCCGGCGCATTGATTTTTGCGCTCTACTATTACTCTCATAAATGGCACTCCGCAGCGCTTACCAAGCGCTCGGCACATTGGGCCGGAGATGCCCTCGTCTTGTTCCTGGTAGTCTCACTGGCCGTTATCGGTGGACGGGGCGGTTTGCAGCGACGCCGGCTTACCCCTGCCCTGGCCGCGGTCGCCGATAAAGAAAGTCTCACCCAGCTGGCACTCAACTCGACCTACACCATGATCAACAGCCAACAGAAGTGCGACGGCATGAAACCCGTGCATTATTTCTCGACCGACGCCGAGCTGGCGAGACAATTTCCGCCGAACAATCCTCCAGCTGATAGATTAGCCGGGGCGGGGAAAAATATCGTCATTATAATTGTCGAGAGCCTCTCCGCTGAATTCACCGGCGTCGGCAACCCCGGTCATGGTTACACGCCGTTCTTGGATTCCCTGGCCCAAAAAGGACTTTATTTCAAAAACGGTTTTGCCAACGGGCGGCGGTCCATCGATGCGCCGCCGTCAATTCTCGCCGGCCTACCCCACCTGCGCGATGAAACTTTTTTCTGCGCCGAGTTCAAGACGCTGCATGGGATCGGCACCATCTTGAAATCCCGCGGCTACAATACGAGCTTCTTTCACGGCGGCAAAAACGGCACCATGTTCTTCGACGTCTTTTCCCGGCGCATGGGTTTCGACGACTATTATGGTTTGAATGAGTATCCCAACCCGAAAGACTCGGACGGCATCTGGGGCATTTACGACGAACCGTATCTGCAACATTTCGCCCAGCAGCTGTCGCGTCGCCCGCAACCGTTCGCTTCGGTGGTGTTCACCTTGAGCATCCACAATCCGTATCAAATTCCGCCGCAGTACGAGAACGCGTTACCCAAAGGGGAACCCGTTCAGCGAACAGTCGCCTACTTCGATCAGGCATTAAAACATTTCTTTGCCACCGCGGAGACCATGCCGTGGTACAAGAATACCTTGTTCGTGATTGCCGGCGATCACATCGCTCCATCACGCACTATTGCACCGCGCATGATCGATAATTATCGCGTGCCGATTGTTTTTTATTATCCGGGTGGACAATTGCCACCGGTTAATCGCGAACGCATCGTCCAACATGTCGACATCGGTCCGAGTCTTCTCGATTTCGCCGGCATTAGTACAGAAACGATTTTGCCATTCGGACATTCGATTTTCGATTCGTCATATCCCGGCCTGGCCCTGGGTCAAAGTGGCGAGCATTTCTGGATCGCCGACGCGCAGTACTATTTGGAATACCGGCAAAACGGATCCAGCACGTTGTTCGCCACGCAAAAACTCGACGTGCCGGTCACCGATAAAGCCGACGTTCAAACCGGGCTCGAAAGCAAACTGAAAGCGCGGATCCAATGGTTCACCAA